>CAZCER010000166.1:0-774 GCA_964497385.1 uncultured Armatimonadia bacterium
CGATCACGCGCAAGGTGCAGCAGCGCTACTTCGACGTCGTCTACGGGCGCACCGACGCCTCGTAGCGCGCGCCAGCCTCCGTCTCGAAGCGCAGGTCCGGGCCGTCGCGCACGGCCGCGACGGGAACGCCCTCGCGCTCGATCGCCCAGTCCCCGGCGTCGAGCAGAATGCACGGTCGGCCGAGAACGCTCCGGATCCGCGCGCGCACGAGGCGCCCCGCAGCCCATTCGAGCCCGACCTCGAAACCTCCGCGCGCCCGGAGTCCGGTGACGCTTCCCGCCGGCCAGGTGGGTGGGAGCGCCGGGAGGAAGCGGAGGCCAGTCGTGTGGCTCTGGAGGAGCATCTCCGCCACCGCCGCCGTCGCCCCGAGGTTGCCATCGATCTGGAACACGCTGGGCGGGTGCTTGCCGAGCAGGTTCGGGAAAGTCCACTGCCGGAGGATGTCCCGGAGATGTCGGTGCGCCTCGGCGCCGTCGAGAAGCCGCGCCCGCACACACGCCAGCCACGCGCTGCTCCAGCCGCTCCGACCGCCTCCGTGCTCCACACGGCGCTCCACCGAGGCGCGTGCCGCGCCGGCGAGTTCGGGCGTCGTCCGCGGATCGATCTGCGTGCCCGGGTAGAGCGCGAAGAGGTGCGAGATGTGACGGTGGCCGGGCTCGTTCTCCGGTCGGTCCTCGCGCCACTCGAGGAGCCGCCCGTGCGGCCCCATGGCGATCCCGGGTACGCGCGCGCGCACAGCGTCCGCACGGTCGCGCAGGTCGCGCTCGCCCAGGA
>CAZCER010000166.1:784-9057 GCA_964497385.1 uncultured Armatimonadia bacterium
AGATCGGCTCCCTCGGAGAGCGCTCCGAGCAGTTCGCGGAGAATCTGGCAGTCCAGCGCCGGGGCCATACAGATGGCGGCGGGAGCGCCGTCGTCGAGCAGATAGCAGAGTTCTGGCGAGAGCGACGGTCCGGTCAGAAGCGTCCCGTCCTCGGCCTCATGGAGGTAGTCTTCGAAGAAGCCGAGCGCTTCGGTAAGCACCGGCATCGCACGCTCGCGAAGGAAGGCGAGGTCCCCCGAGAACCGGTAGCGCTCCCAGAGGTGCAGGGCTAGCCACGCTCCGCCCATCGGCCACAGGAAGGCGCCGTCGGGCTCGCCGACGATCGCCGTGTCCGCGAAACCGTCGAGGTTGTTGTGCGCGACGAAGCCGCGGCAGCCATACGTCCGGCGGGCGGTCTCGCGCCCCGTCACGACGGCGCGATCGATGTGGTCGAACAGCGGCTCGTGACACTCCGCGAGGTTCGTGACCTCGGCCGGCCAGTAGTTCATCTCCAGGTTGATGTTGATCGTGAACTTGCTCTCCCAGGGCGGGACGAACTCCTCGTTCCAGATCCCCTGGAGGTTCGCGGGGAGCGTCCCGGGTCGGCTCGACGCGATGAGCAGATAGCGGCCGTACTGGAAGCACAGCGCCTCCAGCGCGGGATCGCTGGCTCCTTCGAGCACGTGCCGCAGCCGAACGTCCGTCGGGAGCCCCTCCGGCTCCGCGTCCCCGCCAAGGTCGATCGCGACCCGCGAGAACAACCGCGCGTGGTCGGCGATGTGCTCGGCGCGGATCTCCTCGTAGCTGAGCGCGGATGCGCGAGCGAGGTCGCGCCGGCACAGCTCAGCCGGCTCCTCGTCGCTGTAGTCGGTGTGGCCGGCGAGGAGGATCGTCACCGCGTCGGCATCGCGCGCGTACACGAAGTCACCGCGCGCACCCCACTCGCCGCCCTCCGCCGCGATGCGCGCCTGCGCCGCGTATCGGACGCCGTTCGGACCGGCGGAGCCCACAAGCTGGACCGTCTCCCGGTCGGTCCGCGACGTGGGCCCGGAGTAGGGCCTGCGAACGAGGTCCGCATAGAGCGAGAGCGCGCCGGGCGTGTCCGCCGTGAAGCGCGCCGCGAGGACCCCGGCCGGAGCGCTCGCGAGAAACTCGCGCGTGTAGCCGACGCCGTTCAGCCGGTAGGTGACGCGCGCCACCCCCGTGCGGAGGTCCAGTTCCCGGCGGTAGTCCGTCAGTTCGCCTCGGTAGTGGTCCTCGAACACGAAGTGCAGGTGACCAAGGGGCACGTAGGGCGACTGCTCCTTGGGACAGGAGGTCATCGTCAGTTTCGCGAGCCGCTCGGCCTCTTTGACGCGGCCGGCGAGCAGCAGGCGGCGCACCTCACGGAAGCCCTCGAGGGCGTCCGGATTGCACCGGTGCTCGACTTCGCTGCGCCACCAAAGCGTATCGATGTTGAGCTGGAGGCGGTCGTTCAGTTTCGTGTTGTGGAACACCCCGCCGTACACCATCGCGCCGAGGCGCCCATTGCCTATCGGCAGCGCCTCGGTCCATGTCGCCGCGGGGGCCTCGTACCAGAGCAGCGGGTCGCGCGGGTTCGCGGACAGAGCGGCTTCACTCCCGTTCCCGGGGCTCGTCGGGCATGCGCTCGTAGAACCCCCCGCCGAACACGAAGCCGCGCGGTTGGGCGAGGAACCCGCCCTCCTCGTCGCGGCGGAGAACCAGACGGAAGCTCCGTCCCCCCACAGGATCGGAGTCATAATAGGGGCTTCGGGAGTCGCACGCGAGCAGCCCGTTCTCCAGGTCCGGCGTGAGCTGCCAGGAGCCGCCCGCCGGGCAGCGATCCCACAGGGCCGAGAGCACCGCCCGCGCCTGATCGTACTCGCCGTCACGGTAGGCTGCCTCCACCTCGAGGAAGGCGTCGAGAGCCTCCTCGAATGGCGGGGGGAAATGCGCCCCGGCGTAGGGCGCGAGAAACTCCGCGGCGGGGGAGTCAGCCGGTCCGGCGAGCACGAGAAGCGTGGCGATCGGTGCGGCGCACAGCATTGCGTACCTCCGTCTCCCCACCCCCGCAACCGCACGCGCCCGATCCACGCGCCCTTCCTCTGATCTCGGGCGCGCCGGCGCAAGCCACCCGCCTATCCCCGCTCGAACTCCACCTCCGCCCAGGCGGGCTCGAGTTCCGCGAGCGGCAGCGAGTCCTCCGTGCAGCTAAGCCGGTATCGTTGCGCCGCCCCGTTCGCGATCAGGCGTAGCGTCGCCGTCCCGGCCGGCACGCCGGAGAGGTCGATCGTTGCCTTCTTGCCCTGCAGGCCACCCACTTCCGTGGCGCCGGCTTCCCTGCCGGTGAGTGCTGCAGTCTTCCCGTCTACCTCAATGGTGAAGCTCTCCGGCTCCACGCCCACCCAGTTCCACTCCACCTCGAGCGTCCCGCCGGTCACGACCTGGCCGCGCAAGGGCGCCCGGATCGCGAGCACGGTGGTCTCGGGCGTCTCTTGGCGGTAGAGGTCGATCAGAGCGCGCGTCTGGTTGAGGTAGAGGAACCCCCAACCGCCGTCCCCGCGGTAGGCCGGGGTCGTGAGCGAGACCGGCTCGATGTCGTCACTGAGTTCCACGCTGTAGGAGTCCACGTAGATGTCGCGGTTCTCCCCGTAGCCCTGTCCCTCGGGCTGGCCGGCGAACTCGTTGAACTGGTGGACCTCTATGAAGCGCGGCCGATGCCGGAGCGCGGACTTGAAGGTCTCGAGATACGTCCACCCGCCGAGATGCCCGTAGGCGCCGGGGTAGAGCCAGCCCCCGCTCGCGAAGAACGCCGTCGAGACCGTAAGGCACTCGGGCTCGCCCTCGAAGTAGGTGACCGGCAGATCGAGGACGCCATCCATCCACGACCAGTACCCGCGCTCCTCGAAGTCGGTCATCTGGTTCTGCGAGGAGTGCCAGCGCACCGTGAAGTGCGTGTCGTCGATCTTCACGTCCTGGGCCGCCACGTAGTCGGGCCCGGCGCCGTTGTGAATGAGCACCAGCGGCTTGCCGAGGTACTCGAGGAAGAGGTCGTGGTAACGCCGGTTCAGGACGTAGGTCTGGTGGATCCACTCGAGTTCCTCGTTCACGGCCGTCATCGTGGTGGTTGGCCCGTTGTTGAGCCCCGGATAGAGCACCATCTTCGGCACGCGGCAGCCCTCGTCCCGCATCTCGGCGAGCACGTCCAGGGCGGCGGTCGTCGCGTCAATGATCGACTGCGACCCCTCGGGCCGTTCGTCCCAGTGCTCGCGGCCCCAGATGTGGTTCGTCCAGTCCACGATGAGGAAGTCCACACCCGACTCCATCAGCCAGATCATGTGTTGGCGCGTCACGTCGGGGTTCACTGACCAGTAGAAGCCCATCAGCGGAACCGCTTGAGCGGTGCCCCAGTCGCACGCAAGCGGCGTGAACCACGGCTCCCACTGCATCCCGACAAGGTGGTCCGGGTCCGACGGGAGATACGCGAGTTCCCGAGGCGTCACCTCGACCTGCACCGCGTTCGAGACGATCGCTCCCGCGGGCAGTTCCATCCCCGCGAACAGCCGAGGCTCGGCCTCCAGGCCGGGCCACTCGCCGAGGCTCGTGCGCCAGGGCTGAATGGACGGGTCACCGAGTGCGCTCACGGCCTCCCCGCCGGCCGCGGCGCCGGGCCATCCCGCGGGCGCTTGCCCGAACGAGCGCCAGGACGCGTCGCTCGCGACGAGCGCGGGGCCGGCGTCGGTCTCCATCTCCAGGCGGAGCAGGAGCCCCGCCGGGCCCGTACCGTTCCGCCCCTCGACGGAGAGCACGTTCTCGCCCTCCCGGAGGAAACGCTCCACCCCGACGATGGGCAGGATGTCCTTCCATCCGCCGAAATCGCCGATCCGCTCGCCGTTCAGGTGGAACGTCGCGCCATCGTCCACCGCCGCGCGCAGAAGCGCTCTCTTGGGGCGAGCGGGCAGATCGAACGTCTTCTGCAGACGAACGGCCTGGTTGTCTGCGGTTGCCTGCGCCCAGATCCAGCGCTCAGGCGGCGCCTCGGTCGGAGGGTTCGCCTCCACGACGATCTCCCGTGCGCCTACGTTCGGAAGCGGGATCCGGGTGATGGCTTTGCCTTCGGAGTCCGTGAACTCGTGAGCGCCCCAGCGACGCCCGTCGACGTAGGGAAGCACTCGCGCTCCCTCGATGGGCATGCCGGCCGCGTCGCTCACCGTCGCGGTCACCGCCACGACGCGCCCCATCCCGACCTCGGACCGGTCCGCCTCGATCCGCACGCTCACCTGGGCGAGTCCGCCCTCGGCCGCCAGGGCCGCCGCAAGCAGCGCGGTCGCCCAGCGCCAGTCGCATAGTCCCATTGTCGCCCTCCTCACGGGCCCCGCCCCGTTGCCTTGAGCGCTCTTCGCCCCGCGTGGGCCGCCACCTGTCGCGGGGTCTATACTGGGGGGCGGCTGGCGGGAGTGACAGGAGGAGACGCATGAGTCTCGAGACGCGCTACGTGCCCGCTCTGGGCCGTGAGATAACACGGCTAGGCCTCGGCGCTCTGCCGATGGGTCCGCTGCAGCGGAACATAACCCCTGAGGAGGGCGGGCGCGTTGTGCGCGCGGCCGTCGAGGGCGGGATCACGTTCATCGACACCGCGACCGTCTACGGCACGTACGAGCACATCGCCCGGGGCCTGGAGGGCTGGACTGATCCCGTCGTCATCGCCACCAAGACCCATGCGCGGGATGACCGCTCAACCGCGCAGGAGCACATCGAGAGGGCGCTCCGGGAACTCAAGCGCGACGTTCTGGATGTCATGCTCTGCCACTGCGCGCGGGCGCCCTACTCCGACGAGACCTGGGGCCCTTCGCTTGAGGCGCTCCTCACGGCGAAGGAGAAAGGCCTCATCAAAGCCGTCGGCGTCAGCGCGCACTCCGTTGAGGGCGTCCGAGTGGCCGCGCGGCACCCGGACATCGAGGTCATCCACCCCCTCATCAACCTGACGGGCATGGGCATCACCGACGGCACGGCGGAAGACATGCACGCGGCGATCAAGGAGTGCCGGGCCGCCGGCATGTTCATCTACGCGATGAAGGCGCTCGCGGGCGGAAATCTCGTCGGGCGCCGTGAGGAAGCCCTGCGCTACGTGTTCGACATGCCGGAGATGGACGCGGTGGCGTTGGGCATGGTCACCCCGCGCGAGGTGGAGTGGGACCTCCGCTTTCTCGCGGGAGAGCCCATCTCGGAGGAACTGAGCGCCGCGACGGCTCGAAACTCCAAACGGCTCAACATCCTGAAGTTCGTCTGCACGGGTTGCGGCGCTTGCGTGGAGCACTGCCCGAACGACGCGCTCTCTCTCGTTGACGGCAAGGCCGACGTCGATGTCGAGCGTTGCATCCTCTGCGGCTACTGCGCGCCACACTGCCCTCTGTTCGCGATCCGCGTCGTCTAGCGGGAATCAGAGCGCCCGACCGGGCTCCCGGTCGGGCGCTTCTCGTGATCGTTTGGGTGCGGCGTCTACTTCCGGCGCCAGAGAGGATCGCCTGGCTTGTCGGCCGCGGCCGGCTCTTCGGCGGTCCAGTGGCTTCCGTCATCGGGACTGGCCTGGCTCTCCGCCGCCGACTCCCCGGCCGCCGGCGGCTGGCTCTCGGTCACCGGCTCAGCGGGCTTCGCGGGCGTGATCGTGCCTTCTTCGGCGGGCTTCTCGGCGTTCGGCGCCTCGCGGATCAGGCGCCAGGCCCAGACGATTGACTCGGCGAGTTCGGCGCGCGTGAACGGGTCTTCGGCGTGGAACGCGCCGTCCTGGCAGCCCCTTACGAGGCCCAGCTCACGCACGCCCATGACCGCCGCGAACAGCGGGTCGCCCTCGGGAAGATCGTTGTAGGACTCCGCCGCGTCGTCCATCGCTTGCCGCAGGCTGTCCGCCGTCGTGAAGTTGCAGAGCACCGCGGCAAGCCCTCGCGCGAGGTCGCTCCTCCGCGCCGCGGCGGAGGGGTCCCCGTCGCCGCGGTCCCCGGGGAGCACCGGCGTCTGGGGAGTGCGGCGAGCCTGCGGGCGCGCATGCGCGCCCGCGGCCGTAAGCCGCGTCAGCACGGCCTCGAGTTCGCCGCGGGTGACCAGTCGGGAGGGGTGGAAGCGCCCGTCGGACGCGTTCTCCATCAGACCCTCACGCACCGCGTCAGCGGGCGTGACAACCGTCCAATGCTCCTTCGGCAGGTCCTCCGGCAGAGCCCGAGGCGTGGGGGCGGCCGCCGCCACCGGGACGGCGCTCAACAGCTTCGCGTCCGTGTAGTGCCGCGTCATGAGTTCCTCGGGGCTCTCTCCTGCGAGAACGACACCGGCCGAAGCCACTGCGGACACGGCCGCTACGACCAGCCAGCGGATGCTCATGAGACACCCTCCTCAGGGCGAGTTCGCGTCGCGCGCGCCTGACGCAAGCGAAGTTCTAGCACACAAGCGAAAGATTTGTCAAGGAACTCCTGAACCGATCGAGAGCGAAGGAAGTTGCGGCGACCGTTGTCCCCCATCAGCATGAGGCCAATCCTAGCAAGCGCAATCTATTATTGTCAAGTAAGCGCCCCGCAGGGGACCGGAACTCATCGGGTGCGCGACGCCTCCATGGTATGCTGGTCTCGCCGAGGCGCAGGGGAGATCGTCTCTCCGGAGCCCGTTGGTCTACCGATGGAGGTGGCCGCGCCATGCGCGTCTTCGTCTCGACCGCTCTCCTCGCTCTCATCGCCCTCTCCGTGAGCGTCTGCGCCCAGCCCGACGAGGAGGAGTCTCGTCGCCTTGCGCGCGAGTACCTGGAGGCGCAGAAGGACTACGACACCAGCGGCATAGGCACGACACTGACCGACGCGGTGTCCGACATCGCCTTTCTTGACGGCTACAACCCGGACCGGCACATCCCCTTGGGCGAGATGCCCAACCTGCCCGGACGCGGCTACCTGCTTGTGGCGCCGGGCGCCTATCAACTCGACGCCGCGAGTTTCTGCCTCCACGCCGGAGCCTACGCGCCGGGCGGCGGCGACGGCTACGCCCTGGCCCCGCTGAAGGGCATGGGCGCCGACCTTCTGACGGCGATCCTGAACAACTGGCGGGAGCATCCCGACGTCCCGCAGGACCGCATCCAACTCCTGGTGTGGGCCATCGATGAGCGCGTCGACCCCGAGACGCTTGCGCCCGAAGTGCAAGCGACCGGCCGCCTCTTGCTCTCGGACGCCCAGTGGCAGGCGTGGAGGGCCATGAAGCGCGCCGACGAGCCGCCGACGCCGCCCGGGGTGCCGGGAGAGGTGCTCGAGGAGATGGCCGCCGAGATCGGCGCCATCTACAACCCGAGCAAGATCCAGGAGTGTCAGGATCGAATCGCGGCGCTCATCGCCCGCATGGGCGAGGCTGTGAACGATCCGGACGAGATGGAGCGCATCTCCGCCGAGATGGACGCCGTGGTGGCCGAGATGGAACGGATGCAGGCCGAGGCCGGCGCGGTCTATGAGCGGATGGAGGCGGAACTCGCCCCCATGCTCCGCGCCCAGGAGATCATCTCCGAGGAGATGGAGGCCATGTTCGCGCCGATGGGCGACCCCGTCCCGCCGGAGGGCAGCCGTGTGATCCCGACCACGCGCTGGTCCTACGCTCCCGAGGGCTTCTTCGTCCGGTACATTCCCATATCCGGCTACAAGCGCACGCTGGTGCAGGTGGCCCTGCCCGGCCCCTACACCGTAGCCCGGGACGCCGAAGGCCGCATCACGACCGTGACCGGCCGGGACGGATCCCGCTTCACCGTCGTCTACGAAGGGTCGCCGCAACCGGTCCCCGGCCAGCCGGGGCTGCGCCGCGCCGCGATCGCCTCAGTCGTCCAGGAGGGAGCCGGCGGCGCCGCCGAGTGGGGATCGGGCTGGACCCTCCTCGGCTCAACGACCCCCGACGGAGATCTGCCCACGGATCTCGACGAGCGCCCCGCGCGCGTCCGCGAGTTCCGGGCCGCCCTGGATCGCGTCTGCGCCGCAGCGGCTCAGTCGGCCGGACGGCCGGCCCCGGAGCCCCTCTCCGACGCCCGGGTTGCCGACGCTCTCGACCTCGCCTCCCTCTGCGACGCGGTTGGCGCCCTGAGCGGCTTCTCACCCGTGACCGATCCGCTTCTGTATTGGAACGAAGAAGGCGTCACGAGCGAGGCGCCGTGGATGGAACCGCTCTACGAGGCTGTGCAGTCCGCGATTCGCGACGCCGTTGTCACCGCGACCGGACCGCCGGCCGGAGCCGTGCTGGCGACGCGGCGCGGTTCGCCCGAAGGCCCGTTTGTCCGCGTGTCC
>CAZCER010000167.1:0-9056 GCA_964497385.1 uncultured Armatimonadia bacterium
ATCGTGCCCTGGCTCTGGCTGAACCGGAGGGTTACGTTCGCATCTTTGTGGATGAAGGCGAGCCAATGCGGTTGTTGATCGAAGAATTATCCCTCAACCCAGCCTATCCGCTGAGAAGCTATGCGGATAAACTCCTGGCGGCATTTCTATCCCCTGTTTCGGCTCCAGGATCAGCCAGCCTCAGCCTCCCACAACAAATTGGGACGAGACAGACAGCACATCTCATCGTAGTCCTGAGCGTACATCTGCCAAGCCGTTCCGATCTGCTTCAGGTTCGATAGACAGCTCGTCTGGCGGGCCTTCTCACGCGCCTTGGCGAAGACGGGAAACAAGATGGCTGCCAGAATGGCGATGATCGCAATGACCACAAGAAGCTCGATGAGAGTGAATGCCGAAGTGGAACGCCGCGCCCCGACCAGAGCCCGCATAGAAAGCTCCTCCTGTCCGCGCAGGACCTTGAGTCATCTCTGATCGGGGGCCGTCTCCTGGCTTCCGGGTCATCCTACCGGCTCGGGCCTTCCCAACCGCGCGAAGCGCCGTCAGTGGCTTCGTTCCGAGCTTTCGTCACCGGTTACAGTTGCGGGACAGCCACGGATTCGCACCGTGTTCCGGGCCGCGTGAGCGGCCTGTACCCGCCGATCGACAACACGCTGAATTGTGGCGCTTCCCGCGTGGGAAGCACGATCGGAGTCTAGTCATGGCTTCCAGGCGTGTCAAGTCTCGAGCCGTGCACGCAGGACCGGCGCTCCCCGTCCGCCAACTAGAGGGAATGCAGCGGGGGTCAGATCCGTCTCTTGTTTAGGAGAACCCAAGACCGTGCCGCCCGACAGAGGCTCCGAGGACATTCTGGTTGCTCGCGCCCAACGTGGCGACACGGAGGCGTTCCGAGAGCTGTACCAGGCGAATGCGTCGGGCGTGTTCGCTCTCGTGCGGAGCTTGGTGGCGGAGCCGGAACTGGCCGAAGACGTGCTCCAGGAGACGTTCGTGCGGGCGTGGGAGAGGCTCCCGAAGCTCCGCGGGGCCGGCGCGTTCAAGGTCTGGCTCCGTCAGATCGCGCGAAGGCAGGCGATTGACGCCCTGCGGGCGCGGCGGGCCCGGCCTTCGGTTCCGCTGGACGAGGATGACCCGGCCCACGAGCCGGCGGCGAGCGACAATCCAGAGGGCGACGTCGGCCGGAGCGCGATGGCGGAAGACGTGCGTCGCGCGGTGGACGCGTTGCCTGAAGCGCAGCGCCAAGTTGTCGTCCTTCACCACTTGGACGGCATGGACGTCAAGGACGTCGCCGCGGTGCTCGGGATGCCGCTCGGAACCGTGCTCTCGCGGCTTGCGCGCGGGAGAGAGGCCCTGAAGCGCAGGCTCGCGGGCCTTGCGCGGAACGGTTGGTGAGGTGAAGCGGATGGAATGCGCGGAGATGCGAGCCAAGCTTCCCGACCTTGCGGTCGGAGCGCTTACCGAGCGGGAGGCGGCCCAAGTGCGGGCCCATGTCGCGGCATGCCCCTCCTGCGCGGCCGAACTGGGCGGACTCGAGGCCGTTGGTCGCCTCCTGGATCGTACCGAGCCGGCCCCCGCGCCCCCCGAGACGTGGGCCCGAATCGCCTCGCGGCTCCGACCGAGGCGATCGCGCTGGATTGTGGTTCTCGCCCCTGCGGCGGCCGCGGCCGTTCTGCTGGCCGTGCTCGCGCTTCCGCGAATCGTGTCTCCTGAGCGCGTCGGGGCGCCAGAGGCGGCGCCGACGCTCGCTCCGGGCGCCTATGAGATGGTCAGCCTGGAGGGCGACGAGGACATGCACGTCATGGAGTGGTATGTCCAAGGGGGCCTCTCAACCGACCAGGCGGCGCGCGCCCTCCTGCTGAACCACCTGGACCACACGCATGCGGTCTCTCCGGACGGGGGGGACGCGGATTGAGGACGGCCGCCGCCATCGTCGCCTTTCTAGGCGCCGCCATCGCCCTCGGCGTCGCCGGAGGCTGCGGACGCGCGCCGGGCGCTCCGCCGGCGGCGAGCCAGGCTTATAGAGGCTCCGTCATCGTCGGCGCGCTGTCGCCATCCGGCTGGCTCGAGAGCGCGGCGGACTTCGAGGGTCGGGACGGACGCCGACGCGTGCGCCTTCAGGGCGGCGACTGGACGGCTGCGGAGGGCCTGTGGCCGACCCCCGACGTCCCCTCCGCCTACACCTGCTCACGTTCCTCGGGGCCGGAGATCTGCGGGCGATCGACGACCCGCGAAACGCTGACGCACGCCCCGAGCGGAACCGTCGCCGCCGTGCGCGACCTGGACCGCCACACGGGCGTGGAACTCCGCCGCGAGGTCTACCGCCGCGACGGCGCGGTGGCCAGCCGCACCGAAGTGACCGAGATCGCGTACGACGTCGAGCTTCCCGCATGGGGCGGGACCGCCGATGAGGCCGCGACCGACTCGGGAGTCGCGATGTCGCCCGAGGAGTTCGTGCGGGAGTCCGACTTCGAGCCCGTTCCGCCTTCGCACGTCCCTGCGGGGTACCGTTCGGCGGGGTTCCGCGGCCATCAGTGCGATCGGTCGCGCTGGTACGCCGAGTACCGCTACGAAGACGGCTTCAGGACCCTCTCCGTGTACGAGAGGCGCCCTCGAGAGGGCGGCCAAGGACGAGGCGCCGGGGGCCAGGGGCGCGGCTGGCGCGGAGGCAGAGGCGGCGGGGTGGGGCGCGACGCGCACGGCGGCGTGGGCAGGCCCCAGGTTCTGGACCACGGCGCCGCGATCACGGTGCGACAGAGACGGGGCGATCTCGTCGTGCTCGCCACAGGCGACCTCACCGTCGACGAGGGCGTCGCGATTGTCGACTCCGTCCCCGCGGTTCCGTAGTCGCGGAAGCCCCGGCCCGGATCATCCTCCACGCAAACTCCACACAACGCCCGCGAAAGCGCGACAGGCGCCGGGCATAATAGTTGCGAACGAAACCGTTGCAACTGCAACAATGCACCCGCGGATGTGTCCGTAGTCCGGGGCCGGAGACGCGCATGGAAGCAGAACCCCATGCCCGGCGGCTTGCGCAGGCGATCGGGACGCTGACGAGCGGACGATGGGGTGAAAGCGATGGGCCATCGCGGTCCCACAAAGCCGAGCGCGCTTGCCGTCCCCCTGACGGGCGAGCCGTCCGCGCTCTCCGCGACCGAGCCGACCCGCGATGACCCCGGCCGCTCGATCGGGGGGCTATTTGTTCTCGGGAAGCGCTACTTCCAGGAGCGGCTGGCCGAGAAGGGGCTGCCGCGCGTTCCCGTCCCGCTCTTGCTGCGCGTGCTCGAGGAGCCCGCGCCGTCGCAGGACGAACTTACCCGACACGCCACGCGGGACAAGGCCACGATCTCTCGGACCTTGCGAGAACTCGAAGACGCCGGCTTCATCACGCGCGACACCGACCCGCACGACAATCGCCTGAAGCGGGTGCGACCGACCGATCGAGCCCGCAGTCTCGGGCCCTGGCTCCGAGAGTGCCTGGCCGAGTGGAGCCGGGTTCTGACCGAGGGGTTCACGGACGAGGAGCGCGAGACGGCCATGCTCCTTCTCGGTCGGATGGAAGACAACGCGCGGGGCCGCATGGGCTGCCCGCAGGGCCTGTTGGATGATGGCCCGCCGCGAGCGGGCTAGAGAATGCGACGCCCTGCCGCAGCGTTGACGGGCGGGCGGAGAACCGGTAGTAGAGGAGAGAAGTGCATGAAACGCCGGAGAACCTGGTGGATCGTGGGCGTCATAGCGCTGGCGGCGGTTGTTGGCGGAGGCCTTTGGCTGCGCTCGCGCACCAAGAAGGAGGCCCCCAAGTTCGAGGGCGAGATCATCGCCGTCGAGCGCGCTTCCGTTCGCAGGACCGTCAGTGCGGACGGCACGCTTCGGGCGCTCACCACCGTTGAGGTGAAGTCCTACGCGGGCGGGAACGTCGAGGTCCTCGCCGTCGACGTCGGCGATCGGGTGCAAAAGGGCGACCTCATCGCGGAGATCGACCCCACCGACAGCCAGACGACGCACACGCAGGCTCAAGCCGACCTGACGGTCGCGGTCGCCAATCTGACCCAGGCCCGCGCGAACCTGGCCGTTCAGAACACCCTCACCAGCGCGGACATCGCTCTCGCCCGCGCTTCGCACGCCGGGGCGGACGACGATCTGGTTAAGCTCCTCGACGCGACCCAGCCCCAGACCCGCAGCACAGCCACGGCCACGCTCGACCAGGCGGCCGCGGCGCTCGAGGTCGCGGTGAAGGAACTGGAGCGCCTGCGCGTTGCGGACCAGCCCCAGGAACTCGCCTCCGCCCAGGCGGAACTCGACAGCGCCGTGGCCGCGCTCGAGGCCTCCCAGAAGGATCTGGAACGACTGCAGGGCGCCACCCAGCCCCAGGCCGTGGCCAGCGCTCGCGCTTCGGTCGACAAGGGCGAAGCGTCCGTGGAGTCCGCGCGCAAGAATCTCGAGCGACTCCGTCAGGCCGGGCACCCGCAGGCCTCGGCGCAGACGCAGAGCAACCTCGCGAAGGCGCGCACCGACCTCGACGTCGCCTGGAAGGAACTCGAGCGCTCGCGCGGGCTCCGCGCCGAGGGCCTCGTCTCCCAGAGCGAACTCGAGGCCGCGGTCAGCACCTACGAGTCCCGAAAGGCGGAGTTCGACTACGCCGAGGAGGTCGCGTCGACGATCGGCTCCGACCAGGCCGGCGAGATTCGCTCCGCCGAGATGACGCTCGCTCAAGCCGAGGCCGACCTCGCCTCCGCGCGTGAACGCTGGGCGACGATCGACCAGGAGCAGTCCACGGAGGCGCGCGCGGCCGAGGCCAAGGTCACCCAGGCTCGAGCGACGCTCGACGCCGCCCGCAGCCGGTGGGCGACGATCGGCGACCAGCACACGGCAGCCCTCCGCGTCGCTGAGGCCAAAGTGAGACAAGCCCAGGCGGACCTCGAGGCCGCGCAGCAGCGATGGAACACGCTCGACAAGGAGCAGTCCGCCGAGAGGCAGTCCGCCGAGAGCCGCGTCCAGGAGGCGCAGGCCTCGCTTGACAAGGCCGAGGCGGGCAAGGTGGACCGACAACTCCGTGAGGCCGACGTGCAGAGCGCTCGGGCGCAGGTCGAAAAGGCTCAGGCCGCCGTCATGAACGCGGCCACCATGCTGGGCTACACGACCATTGTCGCGCCGCGTGACGGGATCATCCTCCAGAGGTACGTCGAGGAGGGCACCATTGTCACGTCCGGCCGATCGTCCGTGACCGAGGGCACGAGCCTCGTGCAACTCGGCGACCTGAGCCAGGTCTTCGTCGACGTCCAGGTCGACGAGAGCGACCTCGGCAGCATCTTCGTGGACCAAGCGGTGGACATCCACATCGAAGCGTTCGAGGACGAGACCTTCGAGGGCGTCGTCACGCGCGTCGACCCGCAGGCCGTGACGGAGACCAACGTGACGACGGTGCTGATCGAGGTCGAGGTCCAGGAACCGGACGCACGCCTGTTGCCCGGCCTGACGAGTTCGTGCGACTTCCTGGTGGAAGAGGCGCAGGACGCGCTGAGCGTTCCCCGGCGGGCCGTTACCGAGACCGAGGACGGTGCGACCGTGACGGTGATGGAGAATGGCGTCGGGACGCCCACCCCGGTGACGATCGGCGTGCAGGGCGATGAGCGCACGGAGATCCTCGACGGCGTGGCGGAAGGCGCGCAGGTTCTGCTCCCGCGCCTCGGCTCCGCGACGGGACCGGCGACGGCCGAAAACCGCGGTCGCGAGATGGGACGCCGCATGGGCGGCGGAGGCTTCGCCACCAAGTCGGGGTAGCCCCCTTGCGCGCGTAAGGACGTGATCCATTGACCCCATGGGAGTCTCTGCAGGTAGCGCTCGAGGCCATCGCGGCCAACCGGCTCCGGTCGATCCTGACAATGCTCGGGATCATCTTCGGCGTCGGCGCGGTCATCGCCGCCGTCTCCCTCACGGAAGGCGCCAAAGCCGCCACTCTCGAGCGCTTCACCCAGTTCGGCACAAACACGCTGACCATCCGCCCCGGGCAGGAGCGCCGAGGTCCGGTCGCCGCCGGGGAGGGCACCCAGAACACCCTCACGGTCGACGACGGTGAGGCCCTGGTGCGTGAGGTGGACGAGGTCACGGCCGTCGCCCCGCAGGTGAACGGGCGCAGGCAGGTCATCGGCGGGGGTCAGAACACGAGCACGAGCATCACCGGGACGACCGCCGCTTGCCAGCAGGTCGAGTCCTACAAGATGGCGGAGGGCGCGTTCTTCACCGACGAGGACGTCGATCGAAACTCCAAGGTCGCCGTGGTCGGCCCCACGGTCGTGAAGAACCTCTTCGGTGAGGGCGCCTCGGCCGTCGGCCGCAAGATCCGGATCGGGCGAACCTCGTTCCGCATCGTCGGCGTCTTCGTCTCCAAGGGCGGGCAGGGGTTTCGCGATCCCGATGACGTCGTGATTGTCCCCATCACGACGGCCATCCGCAGCGTGCTCGGCGCCACGGAGGGCTCGACCACGGGCAAGGAGACGGTCAGCTCGCTCATGGTGCAGATCACGGGCATGGAGGCCGCCGAGAAGGCCCGCGCCGCCATCACCGAACTGCTGCGAGACCGTCACGGGCTGAAGCGCGACGAGCCGGACGACTTCCACATCATGGCCGTCGCGGACATCGTCCAGGGGGCGCAGGAAGCCAACAAGATCCTGACCCTTCTGTTCGGCTCCATCGCGGCCGTGTCGCTCCTGGTGGGCGGCATCGGCATCATGAACATCATGCTCGTCTCCGTCACCGAGCGGACCCGTGAGATCGGGCTCCGCAAGGCTGTGGGGGCCACGCCCACCGACATCATGCGGCAGTTCCTGATCGAGTCGCTTACCCTCAGCCTCGCCGGAGGGCTCCTCGGGGCCCTCTTCGGCTCCCTCTCGGCGCCGATTGTGGGCGCTTTGGGCCTCAACGCGAAGCTGTCACCGCCCTGGATCGTCATCTCGCTGACCTTCGCGGCCGTCGTGGGCATCGTGTTTGGGCTGCTGCCCGCACGGAAGGCCGCCACCATGGATCCTGTGGAGGCCCTACGCTATGAGTAACCACCGCTTCACCCTCGTCCTGTGCGTCACCGCGGCGGCGCTGGCCGCCGGCCTCTCCGGCTCCGTCCGCGCCCAGGAGTCCGGGGGCTTGCCGACCGCGGAGGCCGATGCCGCGCCCCCCCCGGACGCGTGGACCCTGGAGATCTGCATCCTGACCGCGCTCGAGAACAGCCCCGAGGTTCAAGTCGCCGCCGAGGCGGTCGTGTCCGCCGAGGCGGCCGTGGACAGCGCCCGAAGCGGGCGTTATCCTCAGGTCAGCGCGGACGCGGAGGTGGGGGCCGGCGAGCCGACGTCATCCGGAGCGCGGTCGATCGCGTACGGCGACATCGGGCTCAGCGTCGACTGGACGGCCTACAAGACCGGCCGTCTCGACGCCGAGCGCCAGACCCGCGCCGAACTCGACGCGGCCCACCTCGACTACTACGACGCGATCCAGGCGCTCGTCGAGACGGTCGCCGTGGACTACTACGCGGTCCTTGCCGCGAACGAACTCGTCGCCGTCGCCGAGGACGGCCTCAAGGCCGCCCGGGGGCACCTGCACGACGTCGAGACGCGCATCGCGTTTGGCGACTCGCCGGAGATCGACATCCACCAGGCCGAGGAGGACGTCGCGCAGGCCGAGATGGACCTTATCGACGCCAAGTCCGACGCGCGGGTCCTGTTCGCCCGGCTGCGGAACGTGCTGGGGCTCGACCACACGGCCGAGTTCGGCCTCGCCCGGACCGCACCCGATCTCGAGGAGGCTCTCCCCGCGATGTCCGACGCGGTGGCCACGGCCTACGTGAACCGTCGCGACATCGGCGCAAGCCGCGCCACCATCCGTGCGCGGCGGTTCGCGCTCCACCAGACCGAGGACGCGCGCGGCCCGAGCTTCGAGGTCGGCGCCTCCACCGGCCTCGCGCACGATTTCTCAAACGGCGGCAGCGCTCGCTGGAGCCTGTCGGCGGGCATGTCCTGGCCGATCTTCGACGGCGGCTCTCGCCGCGCGAGCGAGGATCGCGCGCGGTCCTCGCTGCGCCAGGCCGAAGCCAGCCTGCGCATCACCGAACTCCAGGTCGCGCTGGAGACCGAGGAAGCCATCATCGAACTCGAGCGCGCGACCGAGCAGATCGCGGCGGCGGAGAAGTCGCTCGAAGCCGCCACGGCGCAGCTCGACGCGGCCCGCAAGAAGCTCGCCGCCAACAAGGGCATCCTCCTCGAGGTCACGGACGCCCGGGCCGCCTACACGTCCGCGGGGGCCGCTTTGGTGCGCGCGCGCTTCGACCGGCAGGTCGCCGTGGTCGCGCTCCGTCGCGCGACGGGGACGTTGCCGATCCCATCGACGCCCGAGCCGGCGCCGGAAGGAGAGCCCACAGGTGATTGAGACGCGTGGACTCACCAAGCACTACAAGATGGGAACCGTGGTGATCGAGGCGCTGAACAACGTGAGCATGCGCATCGAGGCGGGCGAGTTCGTCGCGATCATGGGACCCTCGGGGTCGGGCAAGTCGACCTTCATGCACCTCATCGGCTGTCTCGATCGACCGACCTCGGGCTCCTGCATCATCGACGACGTCGAGACCTCCGGGATGGACGCCTACGACCTCGCCCACCTGCGCAACGAGAAGATCGGGTTCATCTTTCAGAGCTACAACCTCCTCGCGACGGCCACCGCGCTCCGGAACGTGGAACTGCCGCTCCTGTACCGCCGCACGCGCGTGCCGAAGGAGGAGCGGAGGGAGAGGGCCCGCAAGGCCCTCCAGTCGGTCGGTCTGGGAGACCGGGTCGACCATCGTCCGATGGAACTCTCGGGTGGCCAGCAGCAGCGCGTGGCCATCGCGCGGTCGCTCATCTGCGAGCCCGAGATCCTGATGGGCGACGAGCCGACCGGGAACCTCGCGACCGCGCAAGGCGAGGAGATCATGGCCATCCTGCAGGACCTGAACCGCCGGGGCACGACCGTCGTCATCGTCACCCATGAGCCCGACATCGCCCAGCACGCGGGCCGGATCCTCCACTTCCGCGACGGGCGCCTCG
>CAZCER010000168.1:0-9054 GCA_964497385.1 uncultured Armatimonadia bacterium
GCGGCGTCACGCGGTGACGTTTCGCGACATCGTGGCGCCCGGCGAGGAGTACGGGCGCGTGCTCCCGGCGGAGAGCGGCTCCGGCGCGTTTCGGCTGCACACCGGGCCGCGGCCGGCCGGGCGGGCGGTGGAACTGCTCCTGGAACTCCGAGCGGCGGAGGGCGCGGAGCCGGCGGCGCCGGCGGTTTGGGTGAACTCGGTCGCCTGTCCGGAGCCGCGCCGCGAGGGGGCGGGAACGCTTCTCTACGCCGTTCCGGACGAGGCCATGGCGGATCGGGAGACCCTCGTCGAGGCGACGGGCGGCGGCGCGGTGATCGTACGCGTCGAGTTGGCCGTCGCGGCGGAGTAGAGGCGACCGGAGGCGCAAGAAGGACACATGCCACGCTTCCTACTGACTGAAGAGCCGGACGACTCGGGCCTCGTCCGCATCAGGGGTTCCGACGCGCGCCACCTCGCGGGGCCGCTCCGCGCGCGTCCCGGCGAGCGTCTGGCCGCCGCCCATGCGGGCCGCCTGCTGGACCTCGAAGTGCTCCGCGTGTCGCGGGAGGAGGTCGTCGCGCGGGTCCTAGGCGAGCCGACGCCGGCGGCGGAGAGCGTGTTGTCGGTGACCCTCCTGATAGGGATGCCGAAGGGACCGCGTTTCGAGACCGCAGTCGAGAAGACAACCGAACTGGGCGTCGCGCGCATCCAGCCTCTGCTCCTCGAGCGGAGCGTCGCCCGCGTGCCGGAGGAGCGCTCGGCGACTCGGCTCACGCGCTGGCGGCGGATCGCCGAGGAGGCGCGCAAGCAGTGCGGGCGCGCGGAAGCGCCCGAGGTGCTGGCTCCGGTGACGCTCGAGGAGGCTCTGCGCGCGGATCGAGACCGCCTGATCGTTCTGGACGCCGCCGCCGCCGAGGCGCTGGAGCCCGGCGGCGGGGCCGCCGCAACCTCGGTGGCGGTGCTGATCGGGCCCGAGGGCGGGCTGACGGAGTTGGAACTCGCGGCGGCCGAGAGGGCGGGCGGCGAGCGTCGCCGGCTCGCGCGGCACGTGTTGCGCACCGAGACGGCGGCGATCGCGGCGTGCGCCGTGTTGCTCCTGCCGGGCGCGGTCGAGGAACGGGAAACGCTCTCAGGCGGTTAAGGGCGAGGAGCCGTCGCGGGGCTGGTTGGGCGCGCCGGCGCGGCGTGCGGGGCGAGGCGGAAGATAGGTGCGTGGAAGGAAGGACCGTCGCGGGATTCCACCGAAGTCTGCACTCTGAGCGCATGGGGCGGCGCTGTTCGCCTGTGCGCGCTGGGTTCGTTGACAGTTCAGAACCACCGAACAGATAATCCGCCGGTGGGGCTTGTTCAGCGGCGGCGGAGACGGTTGGTCGCGTCTCCCGGTTGAGTCGAGAGGAGTCCGGACAATGGACAGAGGGCGTTCAGCTCTCCTCCTTGCGGTCGTCGTGGTGCCTGTGTTCCTCGCGGCCCCGGTATGGGCGCAGCAGAACGAGGACATCGTCCAGGCCGCCACGGTCATCAGTGAGGGCAAGAAAGACCTGGACCGAGGCACGGATCTTGCCAACTTCCAGGCGGCCGCGGACAAGTTTCGGCAAGCCGTCGCACTCGCGCCGTCGTACTCCACGGCGCACTACTACCTTGGCGTCGCGCTCTACGGAATCGGGCGCAAGACCCTCCTCGACGATGAGCTTGCGATCGACGCCGCGGGAGTGCAGCTCGACGAGGCGACCGAGCATCTCGAGACGGCCGTTCAGCTCGCTCCGGCCGCGGCGGGCCCGAGGCTCTACCTTGGCCGCGTCCATCTCTTGAGGAGTCAGAACGAGCGCTTGGCTCCCGAGGCCGTGGCCGCCGAACTCGCGCAGGCCGAGACGTTCTTCCGCGATGAGACGATCGTGGCGCCCGAGGCGCAGCGCGCGGACGCTTACGAGGGGCTCGGTCAGACGCTGGTGGGTCAGGGCCAGACGGTCGAGGGGCTGCAGTGCTTCGAGTGGGCCATCGATCTCGAGAAGCATCACGCGTGGGCGCTGTTCCACAAGGCCCAGGCGCTTTACGACCTGGAGGAGTACAAGAAGGCCGTCACCGTGCTCGAGGAACTCGACCGACTCATCACCGAGTACCGCCGGGAGCGCGACTACACGAACCGTCTCGAGACCGAGGGGCGGCGCAGCACGGATCAGGCCCAGGACACGTTGGAGAAGCTAGACGAGGACTACGCCGCCGTCGTGGACTTCAAGGACACGTCGATGTGGCCTGAGGTGCACAAGCTCATGGGTATGTGCCTCCACGAGTTGCACCTGTTCTCCCAGGCCCGCGCATCCTTCAACCTCGCCATGAACTCGGCGCGCGACGGCAACACGGAGAGTCTTGACCTCCGCACCCTGATCGCGCGCGAGTACCTCGCGCAAGCCGAATGGACGATCCGGGTCGAGGGCCGCGTGACCGATCCGCTGGTGCTGTTGAAGGCCGTCGACGACAAGGTGACCGAGGTCCTGGAGGACTGCGACAACGCGTATCCCAACGCGATTGAGGTGCGCGGGCAGGCCTACCTGCTTGAGGCCGAGGTCTACAAGTCGACCGAGTCCGAGGAACGCAAGATTCATCGTCTAGAGGACGCGCGCGACGTGTTCAAGGAGGCCTGCGACAAGTACCAGCAGGCTCGCGCGCAGAACCTGGAGTATCCGGAGGCGCGGTCGGGCGTGAACTACGCGCGTTGCCTCGCCTACTACGGCCATGTGCTCACGCTGCTCGACGAGCCGGAGATGGCGCTGGAGCAGTTCCGGACCGGGCTGGAGCAGGCCGATCCGGAGAGCTGGGAGTGCAAGATCGGCCAGGCCTACGCCATCTCGCAGTTGGACCCGACCGGGCGCTACGAGGAAGTGCGGCAGACCGTCGCCGAACTCCTGTTGCCGGAGACCAGTCCTGCCAGCGATCAGTTCTTCGCCCAGTACTACGGCGGCCAGGCGCTCTACGAGACCGGCATCGCGTGCCGCGGGGCGGGCCGGGCCTCGGGGCAACCGGAGGGCCAACTGGCCACCGTTGGCGGGGAACTCATCTATGACGCGGCGGGTCGCTTCCGTGAGGCGTCGATCCTGGCGCCGCGCGACGCAAGGCCTCGCGTCGCGGAGGCCGGCTGCTACTTCGACCTGACGCAGCTTGGCAGCGCCCGTCGCCTCTACGACGCGGCGCTCGAACTCTTCCCGCCGTCGCGCGCGGTGAACATCGCCGATGAGAAGGCGACCGTGCTCTACCGCCTCGCCTACTGCTGGCAGGACGGCAAGGTCTACGACAAGGCCGTCGAGCAGGCCAACGAGGCTTTGGCGCTGAGCAACCAGATGTGGCAGGCCCGTGAGTTGCTCGGAGACGCGTACACGGGGATGGAGCGCTACGACGCCGGCGTCACGGCCTACGAGCGCGCCTTCGACATCGCGCCGGCCAACACGCCCGATCAGGCCAAGATCCTGGCGAAGATGGGCCATCTGTTCACCCTCATGGGGCAGGACCAGGAAGCGGAACTCTACATCCTGCGCGCGCTGGTCATGTTCGCCAACAGCCCCGTGACCGACATGACCGACACCGTGCGCGTGGAGGATCTGACCAACGCCCAGTTGCAGGCGTCCGAGGATCTTCGCTCCGTGCAGGAGAGGCTGAAGCAGGCCGTTGTCGGCCGCCCGTAGCGCCGCCAGACGCAGAGTAGGTTGGACGCAGGCCGCCGCGTTCGCGCTGGCGGCCTGCGCTGTCTGCTCCGCCTCGGACTCACGCACCCTAACGAACGGGCTGAGCTTGTCCTGGGAGGCCGGCGGACCGTATGAGGCCGTGGCTCTGACGGTCGCGTGTCCGGAACCGCGCGCCCCGGCCGCGCTGGCGCTGCCCCTCGTCCTTGAAGAGACGCTGGACGCGGCGCTCCGCGTCGGGGGAGGCGCCGCCGAGCGCGCGGCGGCGCTCGGCGGGACCCTCTCCGTGGAGTACCGGGGGGGAACGCTCACGGCGCTCGCCCTCGGACCGGAAGGCAGCGCGAGCGATCTCGTGGAGTTGGTCGCTTCCCTCGCCGGCGGGGCTCCGGCCACGCGGGAACTCCTTGATCGGGGCGGGCTCGACGACGCCCTCATGCGACGGATCGACGCCGGCCTCGACCCTCGCGAGGAGTTGGGCCGCGCGCTCTTCGGCGCGGCGTGGCAGCCCGGTCCGGAGGATCTGGACCGCGCCGTCGCCTCGCTTTCGGCGGAGCGCGTCGATGAGTTGCGGCGCGCTTGGTTCCGGGGCGGCCGATGCTTCGCCGCGGTGGTCGCGACCGCGCCGACCCCAACACCGGAGGCTCTCGCTGCGCTGGAGGCTCTGCCGGCCGGTCAAAGCGCCCGGGTCTGGGCGCCGGCTCCGAGGAGTCCGCGGCCGGCGCGCCTCGGCTGGGAGGGCGTGGGCGGGCAGAGCGCCGTGTCGCACGCGGCGAGGGGCCCCGCGCCGGAGTCGGTGGAGGCCGCGGCCTGGACCGTGGCTTCGTACCTGCTGGGGCGGGGCAACGGGGGACGGCTCTTCCGGCGGCTGCGAGCGGAGCGCGGGCTGTGCTATGCGGTGTCGTGCCGGTGGCTCCCGGAGGACGGCGGGATGCTCTGGATCGAGGCCCTCTGCGATCCCGGAGACGAGGACTTGCTCGAAGAGGGGCTGAACGAGGTCTTGCGCGAACTGGCGGAGACGCTTCCGACCGAGGCGGAGATGGAGAGGGCGCGAGGCCTCGCTTTCACCGACTGGACGGCGCTCCTGAGGTCTCCGGAGAGAATGGCGCGCGTCCGCGCGCTCGGAATGGCGAGAGGTGGCGCGGCGGACTGGGCAGAACGTCACCTGGAGGCCCTAAAGGGCGTGGATGCGCAGGACATTCGGCGCGTCGGCGAAACAATGAGAGCACATGGTGTGCGACTTCGCATCGAATCGCGTTAGCGGGCCGCGTGGTCCAAGACGTCAGACGACGAACGCCACGCCGCCTGCGGTGCGGCGGAAGGGATATCGGGCTATGCGTATGGGACTTGCCACATGCGTATCCACTCTGTTGCTGTGCGGATACGCGGTCGGACAGTGGAGCGGCCCGGGCGGGGGCGGTGATCGCACGGGGGCGTCGGACGCCAACCTGAATGCGCCTCTGACGCTCGCCTGGCGCCACGTGACCGATGACTGCACGTGGACCGCGACCAGCCCCGCCGCGACGGAGGACGTGGTTGTTTTCGCGGTGGGCGAGAACGTCTACGGCATCGATCCCGTAACCGGGGCGGAACTCTGGAGCTATGAGGCCAAGGGAGTCGTGAACTCGCAGCCCACCGTGGACGGTGACCTGGTCTTCATCGGCGACCACGTCGGGGCGGTCCACTGCCTCGATGTCGCGAGCGGACGCCGGGTCTTCGAGTACCGGGTTGAGGACGACAACGACGATGGCGTCGACGTTGCGGTCCAGAGCGGTTTCGCCGTCGTGAACGATCTCGTGTACTTCGGCGACGACACGGGCATGCTGCACCGCCTCCGCGCCCGGGCGGGCAACGGCCCCGACGCGGGCTCGCCGGTGGGGCAACTCAATCTGGGCACGCAGATCGTCGCGGCCCCGACGTATTACCGCGGCGTGCTGTACGTGGCGACGGTGCGGAGCGTCATCGCCGTGCAGGGCCTAGACGGCCAGCTCCGGCGCGGCGCGGAGATCCCGCTGGGGCGCGGCGGCGCCTACGTCCTCGGCAGCCCGGTCGTGGCGGATGACCGCGTGCTCGTGGCCGTCGGAAACGACGTCGTCGCCCTCACGTCGGACGGCCTCACTCCCGTGTGGCGCGCCGAGGCCCGCGGCAAGGTGTACGGCAGCCCGGCCGTCGCCGACGGCAAGGTCGTCTTCGCGGACATCCAGGGCGTCGTGACGTGCGTGAGCCTGGCGAACGGCGAGGAACTCTGGCACGCCCCGCTGGGCGAGGTCGTCCGCGCGGTGCCGGATCTGGAGTACGACAAGCAGGAGGTTCGCTGCTCCCTGGTCGTGGCGAGCGGTCTCGCGTACGCGCGCACCGCCGCGGGGACGCTGGTCGCCTTTGACCTCAACACCGGCGACATCGTATGGCGCTACAAGACCGAGGCGCGCAAGGATCCCACGAAGACCACCGCTGGCGCGGCCGGCGGCGGACGCGGCGGCGCGGGCGGCGCCATGGGCGGCTCTATGGGCGGCTCCATGGGCGGTCCGATGGGCATGGGCGGCGGCGGTCCCATGGGCATGGGCGGCATGGGCGGAGCGCAGGGCGCGCAGGGAGCGAAGGAGAACGGCGGCAAGGGCGCGACGAACTACACGCTCGCCGAGGACGTCTCCAGCGGGCTAGCGATCTTCAACGACACGCTGTACGTGCTCGGCGGCACCGGGACGCTCTACGCGTTGCGCAACGGCTCGGCCGACGGCGGCGCCCCGATCGTCTCGGAGGCGACCGTGTTCGTGCCCGATCAGGACGGAAAGCACTCGGGCGCCGGCTGGCCGATCGCCGTGTACGACGCGGCGGGCGAACCGGACCGCGAGATCTCTCCGTATCAGCAGTTCAACCCGACGGGCGCCATTCCGGACCCGGGACCCGTTGCCTTCCAGATGAAGATTCGCGACCTCGGCAGCGGCCTCGATCCAGACAGCATCGACGCGACGCTGGAAGGGCCGTCGACTCACCTCGAGGTCTTCTACTACGAGTCGGAGGAGACCATCCAGGTCTACATCCCCAGGCGAGACGGCAACCGGGCTCTGGAGGAAGGCGACTACGTTCTCCGGATCGCGGCGAGCGACCACACCGGCCGCGCGTCGGTTCATGAGATCCGCTTCACGGTCGACCCGGATCTGGAGTCGCCCACCGGCGCGAACGCGATGGGCGGTTTCCGCGGCGGCGGGCCGGCCGGTTCCGGCGGCATGATGGGCGAGATGTAAGCGGAGGGCGCGCCTGGTGCGATAGACTCGGATCGCGGGAGAGGTGAGAGGTGTGGGCAAGTTTCTGGTCCGCTTCGTGCTGCCGTTGCTCGTAGCCGTCATCGTCGCGCTGGGCGCCGGTCTGCTTGCCTACGCGGTGAGCATGCAGAAGGGGCCGGTGGTGCTGGACGCGCGCACGGCCGCGCCCTGGGTTCCGGAGGGCGTCGCCATGGCGGCCCGGACCAACGTGCTCACCCTCTGCATCGTGTGCGCCGGCTACGCCGCGGCGGTCGTCTTGCTTCTCATGCTGGCGATCGGGTCCGCGTCGCGGCGCTCACGGGGACGCAAGTTCGAGCGGCAGGTTTCCTTGCTGAAGAGCAAGCTGCTGGAGCGCGACGAGGAGATCGAGCGCTTGCAGAGCCGCCTGCGCGGCGAGGACGTCGAGGGGGCCGGATACTGGAGCGAGCGCCCGACGCCGATCGGCGGCGCGCCGAGCGACGCCCCGGCTCCGGAGCCCTCAGCCTCTTAGGGCGCGGCGTGCGGCGTAACCCAGGGCGCTATGGTGATTGTCAGAAGAACGGGGTCCGGCGTAAGTCGGACCCCGTTTCGCGTGGAGGGAGGGCCGCCGCGCATGGACGAGACGTTCGCCGGTTGGCTCGGGCTCTCGGAAGAAGACCGGAGCGAACTGGACTACTGGCTCCTTCTGGCGCGCCTCCAGGGGCCTCCGGCGCAGGTGTGCCGGGCGGTGGAGCGCTTCGGAGGCGCCCAAGGCGTCTTCGAGGCGAGCGCCCAGGAGATGCTCGAGTTGCTCGGCATGCGGCCCAGCACGATTCGCCGGTTGGTGCGGGTCGAGAACCGCTGCGATCTGGCGGCGGAGCGTCGGGCGTTCGCGGAGTCCGGGGCGCGGCTTGTCACGATTCTCGACGCGGACTACCCACCCCGCCTGCGGGATCTCCCCGACAAGCCCCCGCTTCTGTTCGTGCTGGGAGACGCGTCGGCGCTGGCGCGCGATTCCGTGGCGATCGTGGGGTCCCGGCGAGCCTCGGAGACGGCCGCGGCCGACGCGGAGACGCTGGCTGCTCGACTGGCTCTTGCGGGGCTCTCGGTTGTCTCGGGCTTCGCCGTCGGCATTGACGCGGCCGCGCACCGCGGCGCGCTCAAGCATGGCGTCACGGTCGCGGTGCTGGGTTGCGGTGTCGACGTCGAGTATCCGAAGGCGCACCGCCATCTTCGACAGCAGATCGTCGCCTCCGGAACGCTCGTCTCCGAACTTCCGCTGGGCGCAACCCCTCGGGCGTTCACGTTCCCGGCTCGCAACCGCATCATCGCCGGCCTCGCGCTCGCCACCGTCGTGATCGGCGCGGCGGAGAAGTCGGGCGCGCTTCTCACCGCTGACGCGGCGCGGGCGCTGGGGCGTCCTTTGGGGGCGGTTCCGGCTGACGCCCGAGACCCGCGCCACAAAGGCGGCTTGCGTCTTCTGGGCTGCGGCGCGCAGCTCGTGAGTTCGGCGGAAGACGTGCTTGCGATGATTGGGCGGCGCGTGGAGGCGGCGGGGGCCTCGGCCGCGCCGCCGCGCCCGCGGCCCTCGCTTTCGCCGGACGAGAGCGCGGTGCTCGCCGCGCTGGGTTGGCAGCCCGAGGGGCCGGACGCGGTCGCCGATCGTTCGGGCCTCGACGCCTCGCGGGTCGCGACCGCGCTGTTGCTTCTCGAGGTGAAGGGTCTGGCGCGACGATGCGACGGCGGGCGCTACACACGCGAGGAGTGATCTCGTTTGACGGCGGGGCCGGGCCGGGTAAGGGGTTCACGAGCGCGGGGTTCCCTGTTACAATCGCCGGCCGCAGGCCCGTCGGCCTATCCAATGTCTAGGATGGTTGCGCTGAATGGCTTCGAAACTGCTGATCGTGGAGTCCCCTGCCAAGGTGCGGACGCTCCAGAACTTCCTCGGCAAGCAGTACAAGATCGCCGCGTCGATGGGACACGTGCGCGACCTTCCCAAGACGAAGATGGGCGTCGACGTTGAGGCCGGCTTCGAGCCGACCTACCGTGTGCTGCCTGAGAAGCGCGAGACGATCAAGAAGCTCCTCAGCGCGGCCGGCAAGTGCGACCAGGTGATCCTCGCCACCGACCCCGACCGCGAGGGGGAGGCCATCGCCTGGCATCTGGCGGCGGCCCTCGACGTGAAG
>CAZCER010000169.1:0-8960 GCA_964497385.1 uncultured Armatimonadia bacterium
AGTCGCTGTGGCATTATGGAGAACGTTGCGGGGGTCCGTCCAGGGATGTCGCCGTCCACCTGCACGCCGACGGGTGGATCGCTCTCCAGGCGGACGGTGCGGGCGGAGCGATAGACGAAGCCAGGTCTCTCGACGTGCTTGCCGGAGAAGATGAGGCGCATGTTCCAGAGCCCGGCGAAGGCGCTCCGGCCGGTCGCGAGCCCCACCCAGAGGAGACCGTCGTCGAGGCGGGCGCCGGGCGACATCGGGGCCCCGCCGGACTCGCGTTCCCCGAGGGCGACCACCGCGTTGAAGACGCGCCCTTCACCGGCGGTCGCGTCGATCTCCCAGCGCATCATCGGGGGCCGGTACGCGGCCGCGGCCATCACGCCCGCCACGTTGTAGCAGCGCTTGCCGAACACGCGCTTCATGCTTCTGCCCGCCGTGCGGATCACGCGCGGCGAGAAGCCCGTGCCCGTGGTGAGCACGAAGTGCCGCCGCGTCGGCCCGCTCGGGCTCTGGAGTTCCACCGCGCCGACGTCCACGGCCCCAAGACGCGCGCCGCAGACGGCCTCCAAGGCCTCCTCATTCGAGTGGACGCCCAGGTTCAGCGCGTAGTCGGAGGCCGATCCGGAGGGGAGCACGCCCACCGCGGGATCGTGTCCCGCCGACAGAAGCCCATGCACCACCTCGCTCAGGGTGCCGTCGCCGCCCGCCGCCAGGACCACCGGATGCTCCGCGCCCCGTTCCGCGGCGATCTCGACAGCGTGGCCCGGGCGCTCGGTGGCGAGCACCTCCGGGCGCCAACCAAGCTCCTTCAACCGAGCCACGTAGACCCCCGCGACGGCCGCGCCCCTACCGCCGCCGGCCATCGGATTCACCACAATCAAGGCGCTCTCCGGCGGCGCCGTCCGCATCGTTCGCATCGCCTGCCTTCGGGCCTCTGTATGCGCGCCTTGGGCGGCGGAGTCCTGCCCGAGGTGCAGGGGCGACGGCGCGAGAGCAGAAGTATGGGCCAATGACCATTCAGTTCGACCCTACGGCGCTCCGTGGACCTACGGAGACGCCCCGTGACTCGCTGCTCTCCGGCCGCGTCTCCGCCCTTGTTCTCATGGGGACCGGTTGCGCGGTGATCTTGGCTTTGCTTGGCTGGGCGCTGCTCGCGCCGCACACGCCGCAACTCGAGGTCGTGTGGGCCGCGCGGCTCGGGGCGGGAGTGACCGCGGATCCGGTGCTCTGCGGGGAGACGCTGCTGGTGGGCTGCGACGACGGGAGCCTCGCCGCTCTCGACGCGCGCACCGGGGTCCTCAACTACGTCACCCACCCCGCCCTGCTCGGCATCGCCGGCGGCCTGATCGCGCATGACGGGGTGGTCTACTTCGGGGCCATGGACAACGGCGTGTACGCGGTCGATCCGGCCTCCGGCGAGACGCTTCACCGCACCTTCACGAACGGGGCCGTAACCGCGTCGCCGCTCGTGCTTGACGACCGTCTCTACGTCTGTTCGGACGACCGGAGTCTCTGGCGCTTCTCGCTGCCCGACCTGCACCTCATCCCGTCGCCCGTTCACCTCGGCGGGTCGATCGCAAGCGATCCGATCGTTGTGCGCAACGACGTCGTGGCCGCTTCGTCTACGGGAGGTGTGCGATTCTACGACACGGAGACCGGCCTTCTGCGCAACGCCGACGTGCCCGGCCCGATCTACGCGACCCCGTGCGAGGTGCGGGGCACGGTCTGGATCGGGAACGACTTGGGGCAACTCTACTCCGTGAACGCGGAGACGCTGAAGGTGACGCTTGTCGACACCATGCCCGGACCGGTGCGCTGCGGCCTCGCCGGCGGCGGAGGAGCCCTCCACGCGGGTTGCAACGCGAACCTGCTCCGCACCTATCTGGAGAAGCCCGGGCTTCGCAAGTATGATGTGCCGACGGGCGGCGCGGTGCGCTCGAAGCCGCTCCTGTTCGGCGACCTGCTGGCGTTCGTCGCCGACGACGGCGTGGTCCGAGTGTGCCGGAGCAACAGCGGCGATCTGGCGGGGACTCACCGCATGACCGCGTGCTTGATGAGTCCGGCGCCGGTCGCGGGCCCCGACGGGCTCGTATACGCGGCCAACGGCGCCGGCGAGGTGCGCGCCCTGCGGCTGCCGGGCTAGGCGCCGCGCTCGGGAGAGAGCGATCATGAAGCTCGCAACACAGGTGGGACGGTACGCGGAGATCGCCACCGTGCTCGCGCGCCATGGGTGGCAAGGGGCTCTGGCCTACCTCGGTTTCGAGCGGCTCGCGCGCCGGCGCGAGGTGTCGCGGGAACGGGCCGCCGAGATCCTGCCGCATTCGGCCGTCCGTTCGATCCTCTCCGAGCTCGGGCCGACCTACATCAAGATCGGGCAGATCCTCAGCACCCGTCCGGACATTGTGCCCGAGCCCTATGTGAAGGAACTGGAGCGGCTGCAGGACGACGCCGCGCCGGTGCCCCTGCACGCCGTCCGCGCGGAGATCGAGAAGTCGCTCGGACGCCCCGTGGAGGAGATCTTCGACGAGTTCGACCCCGCGCCGCTCGCCTCCGCCTCGATGAGCCAGGTTCACCGCGCGGTGTATCAGGGCCGCGCGGTGGCGGTGAAGGTGCAGAGGCCCTCGATCGACCGGACCATCGAGGCCGACTTCGTGATCCTGCGCACGCTCGCCCAGCGCCTCGAACACACCTGGCCGGCGGCGCGCCGGCACGACCTCACCGTCCTGCTCGACGACCTGCACGACTTCGTTCGCGCCGAGATGGACTTCAGCGCGGAGGGCCGCAACGCGGACCGCCTGCGTGAGTCGCTCGGTGACGACGAGAGCGTCCGCATCCCCCACGTGGAGTGGTCGATCACGACGCGCAGAGTGCTCGTGACCGAGTACCTCGACGGCGTGAAAGCCACCGACGAGGTGGGGCTGGAACGCATCGGCGCCAACCGATCGGAGGTGGCGGAGCGCCTCGGATCCACGATGGTCCACCAGATCTTCCTGAACGGGCTCTTCCACGGCGACCCGCACCCGGGCAACGTGCTTGTCTTCGCCGACGGCTCGATCGGGCTGCTCGACTTCGGCAACGTCCCTCGGCTGCTTCCGAACACCCGGCAGCTCCTGCTCAACATGCTTGTGGGGCTGCACCGCGATGACGCCGCCGCCTTCGCCGACGCTCTGCTGGAACTGGCCGGAGGCGACGAGAAGGTCGACCGCCGCCAGTTCACGCGCGACGTCGAGCGGGTGCTGCGCGACTACAAGGGCGTTGGCCCGGGCGAGGGCCGCATCGGCAGGGTGCTGCGACGCGCGATGGAACTCGCAATGCGGCACGGGCTCAGGCTCTCCGGCGAGGTGGGCGTGCTCGTGAAAGCGTGCGTGCAGTTCGAGGGCATCTGCCGCCGGCTCGACCCGCGCTTCGAGGTGCTGGACCTCGTGAGCGGCGTCATGCTTAGCGGGGTGTTCCACAACCTGTCGCCGCGCGAACTCGCCGCCCAGGCGCTCGGCTCCGCCAACGACCTCGTCGGCCTCGCCGCCGTCGCCCCCCGCTCGCTCACGCAGATCCTCACCAAGATCGCGCGCGGTCAGTTCGTGAGCACGGTGCAGCACCGGGGCCTCGACGAGTTCGCCGAGCGCCTCGACAAGATCGCCAACCGCGTCGCTTACAGCCTGATCGTCTCGGGCAGCATCGTCGGCTCTTCCATTCTGGTGCAGGCCCAGATCGGCCCGAGCGTTTATGGGGTGCCGTTGTTCGGCGTGATCGCGTTCGCCGTCTCCGGCGTCCTCGGCGGCGTGCTGCTCTGGAACATTCTCACGTCCGGGAGGCTGAAGTAGCCCATGGGCCATCGACGCGACGAAGACGCGGAGGCACGGGAGGCTCGGACGCCCGTCGGAACGCGCATCACGTGCTCGGCCGCCGCGCTGGTCCTGCTCGCGGCCGCCGCGCTGCTCGGGCTCGTCGCCAGGAACGAGGGTCGCGCGGCCTACGCGGAAGCCGTCGCGAAGGTCCGGCTCGCCGACGTCAGCGAGGCCGCCGGCATGCTTGCCGCGGCCATCGATCTCTACCTCGAGGACACCGGCGCCCTTCCCGACGCTCTCGCCGACCTCTGCGCCGAGAGCGGCCCGGACGGCTACCGCGGCCCCTACATCGCCGTGCTTCCCATGAACCCGGTCTCCGGCGCCGCCGACTGGACCTACGACCCGCGGACCGGCGTGGTCACCGACCCGACCGGGACGTGGACGGGCTCCGCGAAGCCCTCTCAGGGCGCGATCTCCGGGTCGGCGGTGGACGCGGGCCGCATGCCGCCGATCCGAGCGGAGGACGTCGTCACGGGCGAGACGCTCGATCTGGCCTCTCTCAAAGGCCGCACGACCCGGGTCTGGATCTACTTCTTCAGCACCGATGACGACAGCTGCCAGGACGACCTGCGGGCCCTCTCCGACGCCCGCGAGCGCGATGTGAGCATCGTGGGGGTCCTGGTGGACAAGACGATGCGGCGGGCTCGTTCGCGGGCGAACAGGGTCGAGGCGCTGCATCTCGGCTTTCCGGTGATCGACGCGACTACCCAGTTGCCTGACCTCGAGGCTCCTCTATCCCTGTATGAGACGCCCGCGCTCTACATCTGCGACCGGGAGCTGGGTCGTCGCGCGAGGGTGTCCGGCGGCGTGGAGATCGACCGCATCCATGAGGCGGAGGAGGAGGCCCTGCGGTTCGAGGATCTGGTGAACCTGCGAGCGCCTGAGTAACGCATGGGCGCGGCGCGCAGGTTCGAGGAAACCTTCTTCGCGTGGAGAGCGTATCTCCGAAGTGCCAATCGAGTCGGGCGGGGCGAAGCCGCGCCTTAGCTTGACGGAGGTGTGGGGCAGTGGCGATGTCGTCCGAACCAGGCGCGGAACTCCGGTCCCGAGAGCGTCCGCGCATCGTGCGCATGCGGCGACGCCGGACGATCACGTGGATCGTCGTCGGCGTGCTTCTCCTGGGCGGGATCCTCTGGATGCGGTCCACCGGCAAGAAGGCCAAGGCCGCGATGGAGGCCATGCAGTGGGAGTCGCGCACCGTCGAACTGACCGATGTCGAGGTCGTCGTGACCGAGACCGGCTCCGTCGAGCCGCTTACGCAGGTGGTCGTCAAGTCGGAAGTGGCGGCGGCCGTCAGCGACATCCTCGTCGAAGAGGGCGACACCGTCACGGCGGGCCAGATCGTCGCGCTCCTGGACGCGTCGCGCGTTCAGCAGGACGTCGACATGAACGTCGCGCAGGTCGATGCCGCGATGGCCGACGTCCGCCGCGCCCAGCTCTCGCGCACCCAGTCCGAAGGAACCTCCAGCGCGCAACTCGCAAGCGCGGACGCCTCGCTCGCAAGCGCCCGAGCCGCCCTTGACATGACGACGACCGGCAACCGTCCCGAGGAGGTCGAGCAGGCCAAGGAGCAGCTCGAGCAGAGCCGAGCCACGCTCGCCTCCGAGAACGCGCGCATGGAGGAACTGCTCGCGGGCGCTCGTCCCGGCGAGGTCGAAGAGCAGCGCATGGCCGTCCGGCAGGCCGAGGCCCAGCTCGCGAGCGCCGAGGTCCAACTCGCGAAGGCCGAGTCCGGCAACCGCGCGGAGGAGATCGAGGAGGCGCGGGCTCAGCTCGTCCAGGCGCAAGCCTCCACGCGCGCGGCCGAGGCCGCGTTCGCCAAGATCCGCGCGGGCAACCGTCCCCAGGAGATCCGCCAGGCCGAGGCGGAGTGCGACCGCGCGACCGCCCAACTGGCCGACGCGGAAGCCGCTTTCAACCGGCAAGTGGAACTCCACGCGGCGGGGTACCGCTCCGAGCAAGAGGTGGACACGGCGCGCGCAACCTACCTCTCCGCCCGAGCCGCCGCCTCCAGCGCCCAGCAGGCGCTCGAGATGGCGCGCGAGGGGGCGCGGTCGGAGGACGTCGCGGCCGCCGAGGCGGACCTGACCCGCGCCCAGGCGAGCGAGCGCGCCACCCGAGAGCGCCTCGCGCTGGTCGAGGCCGGGACGCGCGCGGAGGACGTCGAGGACGCGCGCCAGTCGGTGATGTCGGCGCGCGCCGCGCTGCAGTCCCGGCAGGCCGCCCTCGATCTCCTGGTCGAGGGCACGCGCGAGGAGCAGATCCGTCAGCAGCAGGCCGCCGTCGCGCGGGCGGAATCCGCGGTTCGGGCCGCCGAGGCCGCGCACCGCATGTCGGAAGTGGGCAGCCGCATCGAGGAGATCCAGCGCGCCGAAGCCGCCCTCCGCGACGCGGAGGCGGGCGTTCGCTCAGCCGAGGCGCAGGGCCTCACGCCGAAGATCAGTTCGGAGGACATCGTCCGCGCGCGCGCTCAGCTCGAGGTCGCGCGGACGCAGCTTCTGCGCACTCAAGAGGACCTGACCGACTGCACGGTGGTGGCTCCGGTCGGAGGCGTGGTGCTCAAGCGCCACATCGAGCCCGGTGAACTCGCCTCGTCGGGCACCACCGGCTTCACGGACGGCACGCCGCTCATCACCGTGGGCGACACGAGCAAGCTGATCGTCAAGCTCGAGGTGCACGAGGTCGATGTGGTGCATCTCTCCACCGGTATGACCGCCCAACTGCGTTTCGATGCGTTTCAGGGCGAGGTCTTCCCCGGCAGCGTGTATGAGATCGCCCCGCAGAGCACCGCCGCAAGCGCCGCGCAGCTCAGCGGGCAGGAGACGCCCTCGACCGCCTCGACCTTCACCGTGAAGGTTGCGCTGGACGAGCCGGACGAGCGCATCCGCTCCGGCATGAGCGCGCGCGTCACCGTCGTGTGCGAGACGGCGGAGGGCGTGCCCGCGGTGCCGATGGCGGCCCTGAAGACGGAGGACGAGAAGACTTTCGTGCTGGTGCCGCCCGCCGACGCCAAGCCGATCCCGTCGCCGATGCCCGGCATGCCGGAGATGCCTCTCGCGCCGGGTCAGGAGCCGGACAAACGCGAGGTCGAACTCGGGCTTCGCGGGTCGACGATGGTGGAGATCCGGAGCGGGCTCGAAGCCGGAGAGACGATCCTTCTGAAGCGTCCGGACACGAAGTTCGACATCATGAAGCAAGGCGGCTAACCGCCTGAGTCGGAGCATCCGGCATGAACCTGCTCGAGTCCATACGCATGGCGTTCGAATCCATCTCCGCGGCCAAGCTGCGGTCCGGCCTCACCATGCTCGGCGTCGTCATCGGCGTCGCCTGCATGCAGCTCATGGTCGCCATGATCGCCGGCATCCAGAAAGACATCATGGAAGACCTCAGCGCTCTCGGCGCCAACTCCGTGTACGTCTTCGGCCAGGAGGAGGACAAGGACGAGATCGCCGAGAGCGAGTGGCGCGGCCACTCGAACGGCCTCCGCGAAGCCGATGTGGAGGCCCTCGAGAAGCTCCCCGGCGTAGCCGAGGCGCGGCCTCTCGCGCAGGGCATGGGCGGCGAGTTCGCCTACGGGGATGAGAAGTTCGGGGGCCAACTCAGCGGGGTCACCCCGAAGGAACTGAAGCCGGGCGTCACCGACCTCACGGCCGGGCGGTTCATCGTCTGGCCCGACGTCGAAGCGACCGCGAAGATCTGCGTGCTCGGAAGCCGCGTGACCGACGAGCTTTTCGGCGAAGATGACGCGATCGGCAAGGTCATCACCATCAACGGCTCCAGCTATGAGGTCGTCGGGACGCTGAAGTCCCGAGGCGGCCAAGGGCCCGGCAGCGATGAAGACCGCACCGTTTACATCCCGATCACCACGGCGCAGCGGCGCATCATCGGAAGCGACGACCTCCCGATGATCGTCGTTGAGGGCGAGGAAGGCGTCAACCTCGAGGACCTGATGGCTCGGATCAAGCTCGAGATGAAGTCCCTCCACGGGAACGTCGAAGACTTCGACGTCATCAGCCAGAAAGCGATCCTTGAGGCGATCACCGGCATCCTCCGCAACTTCACCCTGCTCTTCGGAGGGATCGGCGGCCTGTCGCTCCTGGTCGGCGGGATCGGGATCATGAACATCATGCTCGTGACCGTGACCGAGCGCACCCGCGAGATCGGAATCCGCAAAGCGGTCGGCGCCCGAAGCTGGGACATCCTGATCCAGTTCATCATCGAGTCCGTGGTGCTCGCCGGTTTCGGCGGGGCCATCGGCGTCGGGTTCAGCCTGCTGGTGGCGCAGGTCCTCAACAAAGCCTTCGCCGAGTCTCCCAGCAACCTGCAGTTCTACGTGCCGATCTGGGCGATCCTGGTCGGCTTCGGCGTGGCGTTCACCGTAGGGCTTCTCTCGGGCATCGGGCCGGCCATCCGCGCCTCGAAGCTCGACCCGATCGAAGCCCTGCGCTTCGAGTCGGGGCGACCGGCAGGTCGCCCGCAGGAAAGTGGCGCCGGCGTCCCTGCCGGTGATGACGTAGGGGCGACCGGCAGGTCGCCCGCAGGCAGTCCCGCAGTGCATGGAAGCAGGTGCGTACGGTGAGAACAGCCTCGTGGATCCTGATGGCCCTCTTGGGCGCGAGCGTCGCTTGCGCCCAGGACGCGGCGCCCGCATCGGAGCGGCACGGCCTCGGGCCCGTGGAACTCACGCTGCGCGACTGCATCGCCATCGCGCGCGTCGTCCACGAGGACGTCCTCGTCGCCCGGGCCACGCGCGACGAGGCGAAGGCGGGCGTCGACAGCGCCAAGGCCGGACAACTCCCGTCGCTTAGCCTCTCGCTTCGGGCCGCCGAAGGCGAGACCGAGGGCCAAGTCGTCACAGGCGGAGGGACGACCTCGTATCTGCGCGAGTCGAGTGAGTTCGACCTCTACGCCAACTTCTCATGGAAGCTGCTGGATCCGTCGCGCGGCAGACTCATCGACCGCGCCCAGCTCGTCGAGAAGCAGGCCGTCGCGGGCGCCGAGGGCGTCCTCCGTGACCTGGACGTCTCCGTCGCCACGGCGTTCGTGGCTCTGACGCGCGCGGAGCAGCTCCTCGAGGTCGCCCGCGAGCAGGCCGGACTCGACGCCGAGAGCGTCCGCATGGCGGAG
>CAZCER010000170.1:0-8911 GCA_964497385.1 uncultured Armatimonadia bacterium
GCCGTAAACGTCCCATCGGCGTCTCCGTCGCTCGCCGAGCCGCTCTCGCCGATCGTCATCTCGAGATGGATCGACCACTCGCCGTCTCGGCTGTACACCGTCGTGAACGCGTCCCGGAAGTACACCCGCACGTGGCCGCTGTCCACCGGCTCGAGATGGAAATCCTGGATCGTCTCCCCGCTCTCGTTCCCGTTCGGGTCGAGGATCACCAACTCGTCCACCTCGGCGGGCGACTCCCCGGACGCGGTCACCTCGGCCATCAGCTTCACCTCGCCGCTCACCGGCTGAGGAGCGTCCACCCACGTGTCCGGGTCCGAGCCGTCCCACCAACCCACATGGATCGTCCCGTCAGCGGCAACCGACGCCGCCGACCACACCAACAGCAAAAGCGCCCCTACCGCGAACATCCACCCTCGGGGGGGGTACATCTGTTTGCTTCATGCACCATCAGCAATACCATCCTCCCTACTGAGTCATGCCGACCAGCGTCCCCTGCGCCGTGCCGGCGATCCGATTCGCGAAGCTTTGAGTCGCCTTTCCGTTGTCGGCGCGGCCACCCTACCCCGCGCGCTCTGTCCTTCTGTGCCTCAGACGTTCGCGCGTGTTACGGGGTTCCCCTGCGGGCGGCGCGAGGGACGGAGTGCGGGACCCGCGTCCGCGCGACACGAGACGCGTCGCCCACCCGACAATGTTCACCGGCGCGGAGGCCGGGGCTCCGTCTCCCGCTCAGCCCTCGTCGTCCGCCTCATCCGGGCTGGGGCTCTCGCCGACTTCCTTCGCCAGCCGCTTCAGGACCCGTACGAACGGCTTCACGAGTTCGGGATCATAGTACGTGCCCGCATGCGCCTTGAAGTGATCGATGGCGTCGCAGATCGGCGTGGCTGTATGGCCCTTCACCTGGGAGAGAAAACGGTCGTGGGCGTTCGCGATCCGCGCCAAGCGTCCGTAGAGAGGGATGTCCTCCCCTTTGAGGCCCTCCGGATAGCCCGATCCATCGAAGTTCTCGTGGTGGCAGGAGACGACGGAGATCACGGGCGCCAGGAACTTCACCGGCTCGAGGATCGAGGCCCCCACGAGCGGATGGAGTTGCACCTCCGGGTCGTCGCCGCGATCCACGACGCCCCCAAGAAAGCCCAGTTCAAGGTCGAGATCCATGGTGTCCGTCGGCCCGATCTTCCCGATGTCATGAAGGGTCGCGCCGAAACACAGGAGTTCGATCTCATCCCGGCCCAGGCCGATCTCCCGCGCCAGGAGACGCATGGCTTCGGTGACGCGTTCCGCGTGGCCAAGCTGGTCCGGGTCGCGCGCCTCGATCGTCCGCGTCAGCGACCGGACCGTCTCGTAGTAGCTGTCCTGCAGCGTCTCGAAGAGGCCGGCGTTCTCGATGGCGACCGCGGCCTCCTCGGCGAACGCGCGGACCAGCCGGAGTTCGTCGGGCGAGTGGCGGTGCGGCTGCTCGCGGTAGATGCGGAAGACGCCGATCGTGCGCCCGCGAGAGACGAGCGGGACGCAGAGGAGGCTGCGAACGCCCTCGGAGAGCATCGCTTCGGGATACTGGACCTCATTCGAGCGCTCCAGATCCTCGATCTTCGTGATCTCCCCGGCGAGGGCCTTTTGGTCGATCGGGCTGTCGCCGATCCGAATGGGGCCCTTGCCGATGTAGTCGGAAGAGAGACCCTCGCTGATCGGCTCCGAGAGTTCCTCCACGCCCTCGTCATCCTCCCTGAGGAGCCGGATCGCGACGCCTTTCACGCGCATGATCGTCCGCACGCTCTCGACGATCAGCTTCAGCACGCGGTCGAGGCGAACGGAGGAGTTGACCGCGAGCGCCACATGGTAGAGGGAGCGGAACTCGTTCGCGCGCCGCCGCGCGCTGGCGGTGAGACGGCTGACGATGACGCCCACAATGAAAAAGAAGAGCAGGCGCAGACCTTGGTCGAAGAAGCTCTGGGGGACCGGGCCCGCCTCGCTGAAGGACTGCGGCATGTAGGGTCCGCAGAGGAACGCGGCCAGCGTCGCGCAGAGGATGGCCCCCAAGTCGCCGAAGGCGACGGCCGATACCAATATGGGGATGTAGTAGAAGTTGACGGCGACGTTGCTCGAGCCGCCCGCGTAGTATACGAGGATCGTGGTGCCCGCGAGCAGGACCGCGGAGATGCCGGCCGCAACTAGATAGTACGCAATACTGGATTTGGCGCTGGACTTCATCGGTCCCGGACCCCGGTGTCCGCATGTTAGGCGCCCGGATATGCAAGGGCGCAAAGGATGAGAACTGGTTGAATATTGCCGCCGCGGGCCCGAGTCTCCTCCATGTCGCGACCTCGGCCGCCGACCTGCGCGCTCGAGGGCTGGACGTACGGTCCGGGCAGCGCCTCGCCGGGCTGGTTCTCCACGTCGCAGGCGACAAGGTGCTCGTGGAACTAAGCGGAGTGCCCGTCGTCGCGCGCACCACGGTGCCCCTTCAGGAGGGCCAACGGTTTGCGGTCACCGTGGGAGAGTCGGAGGGCGACGTCATCCTCCTGCGAGTCAATGGGGAGGCGGCCGCGTCGACCGATTCGACGGGGCCGAGAGCCCGCGTCTCGACGCCGCCCGCGACCTTGCGAGCGTTGACCACCGCCGATCTGCGGGCCTCACTCGAGGCTCTCGGTTTGTCCGCGTCCGACCTCACTCTGGCCGCGGCCGAAGCCCTTGTGGAGCGCGGCCTCACCCTCTCCCCCCGCAACATCGAGTACGTAGCGCGCAACCTGGAGATTCTCGGCGGCCCGCCCGCGGAGACGGCTCGAGCGCTCGCGGCGGCGCGAACGCTGGACTTGCCGCCGACGCGCCAGATCGTCGAACTCCTTCGCGCGGCGCTTGCCCCGACTCCGGGCTCCGCCCTGACCGACCGCGTCGCCGCCCTCGAGGAGGCCCTTGCGGGACTGTCCGGGCGCGTGCCGCCTCCGGCGGGAGCGAACGCCTCGCCGGAGGCCCTTCGGAACGCCCTCCTCGGGGCCCTCGCGAGCCTGGCCGCGCAGGGCGGTGAGACGGCCGAGCCGGCGGCGCTGCTGCTCGCCTCGACGCAGGTCGCGCCGGACCGCGCCTCCGCGCTTCTCGCGAGCGCGGCGAGTCTCCGCCCGACTTTCCAAAACCCGCTCGTGCTGACCGTCTCCGAAGCCGCGCGGGCCGGCGAGGCGATGGGCGGGCTCCTCACTGAGGTGCGGGAGGGTCTTCGCGAACTCGGCGCGGCCCTCAGGGGCTCGGACGGCCCCGCCGCATCGGACTCCCTCCGCGAGACCTCCGCCCTCATCCTCGGCCACGCACGGCAGCTCGATTACCTCTCGACGGCAACGGACGCTCCGGACGGCGCGGTGCGCAACACGCTCATAGCCCTCCGCACCGCCCTTGAGCCCCACCTTCATCCCGAGATCGTCACCACCTCGGCCACCACCGACCTGGCGGCCCGCGTCTCATCGCTCTTGGATCAGCTCTCGGCGGCGCTTCAGGGCGAGGAGCCGGCGGGCCTCAGCGACGCGCGTCGGTTGCTCGCCGCCGTGATGGACCGGCTCGACCAAGGCGTCCCGGGAGGCCCGGGCGAGCGCCTCCGCACGCTGGCCGAGGCCGTTGCCAGCGCCGCAAGGCGGATCGGGCCGCCAACCGGCTGGGAGACCCCTCCGGTCCGAGCCTTCGCGCGGGAACTCGCGGCCGTTGAGGCGTACCTGCGCTCGCCGGAGGCCGCCGCCGACCCACGACAAGCCGTCGCGGAGGCGATGGCGCAGCTCCGCGAGGGCCTGACGCTTGTGGCGGCCGCCTCCTCCACCAGGCAGGCGGATCTGGTCGCGCTGTTCGCCTCGCGCGTGGCCTCCGAGACGAACCTCGTGCTCGTCGACAGCCTCTCCGGCGACCTCGAGTCCCTGGACACGGCCCTCCGCGCCGCGCGAGCCGCCCTCGGCCTCTCCGCGATCGCGACCTCCGAGTACGCCCCTGAGCGACTCAGCGCCATGGACGTCGCGCTGAGTCGGGCGCTCGCGGGGCTTGGCCGCGGAGCGGAGAGCTTCGCGAGCCTGATCGAGGACGCGCTCTCCGGCTCCGACCTCGAGGGCGTGCGCACCCTCGGAGCGACGCTTGGCGAGGCGCTCAGCGCCCGGCCCGAGCGGTCGCCCACGGCCGAGCTTGTGGAACTCGTCGCGCGGCTCCGCATCGCCGACCTGGCGGGCGACGCTCTCCCGGAGGCTCTGCGAACCGTCCTTACGGACGCCCGACGAGGCGCCTCCGGCGACGTGCGCGCACGCCTCCGCACGGACGTGGGCGAACTCGCCAGCGTTCTGGCGCGTCTCACCGTGGCCCCGCGGGAGGGGTCCGCGCCGGTCGGGGCCGCTCTGCGCACGGCCGGCGACATGCTGGCCGTGAGCACCGAGTACAAGCTTCTCACGGGCGAACCCGCGGAGCGCGCGGACGGAGACCTCCGCGCCGCTCTCGGACGGGTCGCGCGCGGTGCGGAGCAGCTTCTGGCGGTCGACCCGCCAACGGTGGACGCGGCGGGAGACCTGCCCGAGCGCCTTGTCCGCCTCGCCCAAGCGGCGCGGTCGCTCGCGACCTTCACCGAGGCCCAACAGCTTGTGAACGCCTCGAGCGTGAAGATGGGCGCTCCGCTGGTGGCCTACATCCAGGTGCCGGTGACCGTCGGAGACGAGCGCCATCTGGCCGAACTCAAGGTTCTGCGCGACCCGAGTCGGGGAACGGACGAGATCGACCCGGACAACGCCACCGTCGCAATCCGGCTCGACACACGGACGCTCGGTCTCGTGATCGCCGTAATGCGAACCGTGAACGGCGTCCTGAACGTGACGTTCACGATGGAGACGCCCGAGTACCAGCGCGCGGTGAGCCGCGAGGCGCGCGGGCTGCAAGAGAGCCTCACGCGAGCCGGCTTCGATGTGGGCGCGGTCGCCACCGAGGTGCGCGAGAGGTCCGCGCAGGTCTTCGAGCGGATTGGCGCCGTGATGCCGGAAGGCGCTACCATATCGCTTCTAGCCTGAGGCCGGACCCGCGCACGGAGACCGTGGCGGCGCGCGTCTCTCGGGTAGGCGGACCGTGTCGGTCCGCGCCGATCGGTGGACCATGGAAGAGCCGACCACAGACCAACGCGAACGCGTCCGCCGCAAACTCGCGAGCGCGCTCGCGTACGACATGGGAGCCGAGGCGGCGCCTCGCGTCGTGGCGACCGGCAAGGGCCTGATCGCGGAGCGCATTCTGGAACTCGCCCGCGAGAACGACGTCCCAATCCGGGAAGACCCTGTGCTGGCGGAGGCGCTCGCCATGCTGCACATCGGCGAGATGATCCCCCCGGAACTCTACCAGGCCGTCGCCGAGGTCCTGGCGTTCGTCTACCGGCTGGATTCGAAGCGGCGGTAGATGCGGACGATGCTCATGCTCCCCGGGCGCGGGGGGCATTCCAGTGGGCGCATTGCCAACGCTGTCCGGGGCCCGTCAAGGGCGTCGGGAAGGGCCCGGCGCAAGGCGCTCGCACGATGGCTGCCGGCCTGGCGCCATCCAGCTCTCTTGGCCACAAGGCATGGACCATGCGGCTCACTGGGGCTGAAGCCGCGCGCGCAAGTCCCTCAGTCTCCGCCTGGCCCCCGGCACTGAGTTGCTGACGTCCTCGGCGGCCTGGACCATTTCCCGCAGGCAGTTCCGGAGTCTGTCTCCAACGAGGTCGGGAGCAAGGTCACCAATGCAGGGGAGCATCCTCGAGGCCGAGCCGATGCTCAACCGAAACTGCCCGGGCTCCAACAGGAGCAAGAGACGCGCCGCGCGACGCGCTGCCCGGACGTACCCCGCGGCGTCGCCGCGGTCCGCCGCTTGCGCCGCGGCCATCGCCGTGGCGAAGCACAGGTGCTCAAGGATCAGGCTCGCCGCGACGAGAAGGGCAGTGGCTGCGAACGCAAGCAACTCCCAGACGCCCCTGTGAGCAACCGCCACGCCGAGCAGTCCGATGAAGCCAACGGCGATCCACACTCGCGTGCGTGTGCGAAGGGCGAACCGCGGGAACCACTCATCGAGCACCCGTGCGCTCCGTGGAGATGGGCTGGAACGTGGCACTGGGTCCCCCTTCAGACAGAGCGCTTCCCAGCAGGAGCCTCGCCGCTCTGCTCACGCGAGGTGTGCACGTCGCGCCAAGCTTCGCCCCGCAGCGTGTGATGCCTGCCGAAGGCCTTTGCCCTTATGGTGGAGCCGCTTCGCGCGGGGAGGGGGCGCTCTTCGCGGCGACCAGCCCCCCCCCACACACGCCAAACGAGGGACCGCGGTTGCGGTCCCTCGGAGGATGATTGTCTTGTTTGGCGGGGCTGACGGGACTTGAACCCGCGACCCCCTGATCGACAGTCAGGTACTCTAAACCGACTGAGCTACAGCCCCGCCAGTAAGCTGAGCGGCGGTTACTATAGCAGAGCCCTGTAGCCTACGCAAGCACCGCGCTCCACTTTTTTGATATGCTTTCCGCGCGAATGTTTCACAGGTCGGAGGCCCGCTCTGAGAGTCGCTCAGATCACCTACTCCTACCAACCCATCGTCGGAGGCGCCGATGTCTATGCGGCGCTTCTCCACGAGACCTTCCGAGAGGCGGGCCATGAGAGCGTCGTGTACCAGGCGCCCCGAACCGGCGCGTCGGGCGAGGAGGTCCGCTTCATCCCCCCCCACCCTCTCGCGCGGCTCGGGCGCGCGCCGTTCTGGGTCGCGCCGCTCGGTCTCCGACGCCTGAGGACGGAGTTGGCCGGGTTCGATGCGCTGATCGCCCACTACGCGAACTACCATCGTCCGGTCGCTTGGCACCCGCGCACGGTGCTGCTCTCGCACGGCGTCTGGTGGGACGACGCGCCGGGCGCGCTGCGAAGCCGGGTGAAGAAGCGCATGACCCGGCGCGCCTTCGCTTCGGCGCGCGCCGTGGTCGCGAACGACACGTTCTTCCTCCGAGAGATGGGCCTCGAGGCGCCGGTGGGGACGGCCCCGCACACCGAGGTCGCGCCGGGGAAGTGGTTCGTTCCGAACGGGATCGACACGAAGCGGTTCTGTCCGGCGGAGGAACCCGCTCGGCCTGCCGGCCCGCCCGTGATCCTGGTTCCGCGGAACCTCTACCGCAACCGAGGCGTGCATCTCGCCGTGCTTGCGGCCGAGCGCCTCCGGCGCGAGGGCGTGGGGTTCTCGATGCGAATCGCGGGCCTCGACGGCCAGCCCGACTACGCGGACGAGTGCCGGGCCCTCGCGCGTGACCTGGGCCTCGCGGAGGAGATCACTTTCGCCGGCGCCGTTCCCTGGGCGGACATGCCGGACGAGTATCGGCGGGCCGCGGTGACGCTCGTGCCGACCGTGTGCGGCGAAGGGACCTCGCTCTCGGCGCTGGAGTCGATCGCCTGCGGGACCCCGTGCGTGGCGACCGAGGTGGCCGGCCTCGCCGACCTGCCCGCCCTGCACTGCGCGCCGGAGCCGGACGCGATCGCCAACGCGCTGCGCCGGGCGCTGGAGAGGCGCGACAGGCTCGCGCGGCAGCAGCGCCAGACGGTGCTCGCGCACTTCAGCCTGGATCGCTGGCGGGCATCGTGGCTCGGGGTGCTGGAGATGGTGGCCGAGGTGCGTGAGTGAGGCTCGAGGTCAGTCCGGGGGCGCGTCGGTCAGCAGGGCTCGGATCTCCTCGCAGACGCGAAGGAGGCGTGTTGCGCTCTCCGACCAATCGGCAGGCGGGTCTGCGCCAGGCAGCGGCTCGACCGTCGCGCGGATCTGGTCGGCGAGCGAGGCGGAGAGCTGCCCGAGGAGTTTGAGTTGGGCGGCTGCGACCTCCTGACGCGCGAGATCAAGCTGCGCCTCGCGGAAGCGGAGCATCGCACGGATCCGCGCGGCGAGTTCCCAGGGGCCGATCGGCTTGAAGAGGTACTCGTCCGCGCCGACGTCGAATCCCCTGAGAACGGCCTCCAGACCGAGCTTCGTGCCGGTGACGAGGATGAGGGGCGTGTGACGTAGGCGAGGATCGGCTCGGACGGCTCGACACAGCTCGAACCCGTCCATCTCGGGCATCTCGATGTCCGACAGGATCAGGTCGGGCGGGTCGGAGCGCGCGAGAGCGAGCGCGCAGGCGCCGTCGGAGGCCGTGACCGCGGTGTGGCCCAGATCCTCGACCGCCATCTTGGCGTGGTTCAGGGCCACGGAGCTGTCGTCGACCACGAGAACCACGGCCATGAAGGGCCCCCCTGTTCTCGGCTCGGAGCGGCTACGGCGCGCCCTGGGCGCCTCGCTCCATCTGGCGCTCGCGCTCGAGGTCTCGGAGCATGGAGCGCAACACAAGCGGATTGCCGGCGTTGCGGCGAGCTTCCTCCTCGGTGATCCAGCCGGCCTCATAGAGCCAAAGGAGCGACTGCTCCATGGTCTGCATGCCATCGTTGAGACCCTCTTGGATGCGCTCGTAGATGTCCTGGGGACGGTTGTCGCGGATCAGCTTCGCGATGTAGGCGTTGGTGACCATGAGTTCCACCGCGGCCACGCGGCCTCCGTCCACGGTGGGCACGAGCTTCTGGGCGCAGATGGCCTTCAGCGAGAACGAGAGACGCTCGCAGATGAGGTCCTGCTCCTCGGCGGGGAAGGTGCCCACGATGCGTTCGAGCGTCTCGCCGGCCGAGGTCGTATGGAGCGTCGAGAACACAAGGTGACCGGTCTCCGCCGCCGAGAGGGCCACGCCGATGGTCTCCGTGTCGCGCATCTCGCCGATGAGGATGACGTCGGGGTTCTGGCGCAGGCTGTACTTGAGCCCGTTCATGAAGCTGCGCGTATCGAGGCCGACCTCGCGCTGGATGATGATGGCCTTCTTGTTGAAGTGCACGAACTCGATCGGGTCCTCGATGGTGATGATCGAGACCTGTCGGTTGGCGTTGATGAGGTCGATGACGGC
>CAZCER010000171.1:0-8890 GCA_964497385.1 uncultured Armatimonadia bacterium
GTCGAGACCCTGCTGCGAACCGGTCGTGAGGAGGACCCCGTCCGCGCTCGCCCACTTGTTCGAGAAGCTCCAGTAGAACGTGGTCAGCGGCACGCGCCCCTCGCCCCACGCGTCCTCATAGCACACGGTGGTCCATGGCCCCCAGGGCTCCGGGGCGTCGAAAACGCCGAGCATGCCTTTGTGGGTGTCCGCGTGCTCCGTGCAGAGCAGGTAGCGCCGGAGGCCCGCGTTGTAGCTGACGCTCACGTTCCAACCGACCCCGGCCGGATCCTCAAAGACCGGGCGACGCTCCTCCATACGGTTGCTCCACAGAGCGCGACCGTCCTCATCGAGACCGGTCCAGAACTCGTACGCGCCCCGTTCCATCACGCGGTCACGGACGACCCGCGCCAAGTCGACCGCGCCCGGCCGCTGAACGGTCAGCCATGGGGTTCGGCCCGGCCCGGGGTCGGGCCCGGCGTCGGAGCGGTACCGGATCATGTAGACGTACACATACTCGTCGGGCGCCCCCGTGTAGTCCGGGCCGAACTGGCAGAAGGTGGGCAGCACGACCCCGTCACTCTTGGTCCACGCCCACTCCGCCAACTCCCAGGCGGCTCCGTGGTCCGCTGATCGAGCGAGGCGCACCTCCGCGAACGGGTCCTTCTTCGGCTCGAACATGCCGACCCACATGTAGAGCGCCGAGTCCACGCACGCGATGCCGTAGCTCTTCCCTCCGAATGCGGCGGGATGCTCGGGGTCGGCGCCGCCCCACACATTGCGGCCCCGGTAGTCATCGAGGTCGCCCTCAACTCGCGCCACCCCGAGGCTCACCCGGCCGACGTCATTGGTGCCCCCGAAGCCGCCGCCGTCACCCCATACGGTGTACTGATGTCCGTCGTCGGCCCAGGTGATCGGCCAGTTGTCGCTGCCCGGGGCGGCGCGGAGGTGGGTGCTCCAGTCGAGTTCCACCCCGGCGATGACCGGGCTCGGCGGGTACGGTGGCTCGCCGGACGCCGGCCCCGTAGCAAGGCAGGCCACTGCGATGAAGACGGTATGCGAGACGCCATGCCATGGGTGCGCGTGCATCGGCGGAACGCTCCTCTCGCGGTCGGCGCCCTGACGGGCGGCCTGCGCGGTCCCGTTCCGAGCGGCTAGAACCTGAAGTACACAAACGGCGCCACTCCGGGCGGCGACATCGCGCTCAGAAGAACCAGCCCCAGTCCGAACGCCATGCCCTGCGCGGGGACGGGCATGGCCGCCAGACGGGCGCGGGCGAACTCGCCCCAGGCGCGCGGGGTGAAGTGCATCGCGAGCCCGATCAGGATCAGCGTGAGCACGAACGGGGTGATGAGGTGACTCTCCGTTCCGCACCGCCCGAGAGCCCGGAAGAACTCGATCGCCGTCTCGAACGACGAGGAGCGGAAGAAGATCCGCGCGGCGCAGACGAAGTGGAAGGTCGCGAGTACGCCAAGCGCCTGCGCCCACCAGGGGTACTGGCGCTCGCCCACCTTGCGGCGGATGGCGCGCTCAATGCAGAGGCCCGACGCGTGGATGAAGCCCCATGCGACGAAGGTCCAGGCCGCGCCGTGCCAGAGGCCTCCGAGGACGAATGTGATGAACAGGTTGATGTAGGTCCGGGTGTTGCCCTTCTTCGAACCCCCCAGCGGGAAGTAGACGTAGTCGCGAAGCCAGGTCGAGAGCGAGATGTGCCACCGCCGCCAGTAGTCACGCAGCGACGCCGCGCGGTACGGCTGATTGAAGTTGTCGGGGAAGTCAAACCCCATCAGGGCCGCCACGCCGATCGCGATGTCCGAGTAGGCGCTGAAGTCGCAGAAGATCTGCACGGCCCAACCGTAGATGCCAACAAGGGCCTCGAGGCCGCTCAGCGATCCGGGATCCTGGAACACCGAGTCGACAAGCTGCGTCCCGATGTAGTTCGCGATGACGCACTTCTTGAACAGCCCGCCGAGGATCAGGATGAACGCGCGGCTCACGTCAATGCTTGCCGGATCGGCCTTGCGGCGGAGTTGGGGAAGGAAGTGGCTCGCACGGACGATCGGGCCCGCGACGAGCTGCGGGAAGAAGGAGACGAAGAGAAGGATCTCGAGCAGGCTTCGGGAGGCGGGCATCTTCCGGCGATACACGTCGATGACGTAGCTCATCGCCTGGAAGGTGAAGAACGACACGCCGACAGGAAGGACGATCTCCAGAATGGGCAGGCTGACGGGCCAACCGATGGCGCGAAGCAAGCTGTCCAGCGACTCCAGGAAGAAGTTGCAGTACTTGAAGTACCCGAGGATGCCCAGGTTCCAGACGAGCGAGGCGATGACGAGGAGCTTCCGGCGTCGTTCGTTTTCGGTGCGGTCCATCGCGAGGGCGAAGTAGTAGTTCGCCGCGGTGCACGCGAACAACAAGAACGCGAAGCGCCAGTTCCACCAACCGTAGAAGACGTAGCTGGCCACGGTGAGAAACGCGTTTCGCCAGACGATGCGGTCCTGCAGCGCCCAGCCCACCGCGAACACGATGACGAAGAAGACGCCGAACTCGAAGGTCGGGAAGAGCACGGTTAGGCGCCCTCCCCTCGCGCTGCCGGCAAGCCCACCGCAACCGATGACGGCAGGTACCAGCGGCCGTTTCGCTCGGAGTTCGCCCGCGCGCGCAAGGAGGCGCGACGGGCCGCGTCCGGTACGTACCACGGGGCGTCTTCGGACTGAACGACCGAGGCCTGACGGTGAGCGTCGAGATGGCCCTCGACCGCGAAATCGCGGAAGAAACGCCGGAGCATCTCGTCGGCCATCAGCCGGCCGCCGGCGAGAGACATGTGGACGCCGTCGCCCGCCCGCATCTGCACGCGCCGCCCGTCGACAACCTTGTGGAGCGCGTACCGGCCGTTGGCTTCGCCGATGACGCGGTCCATGACCACGTACTCCACATCGGGGTACTCCCCACAGAGCGCCCGATGGATCGTGTTGATCTCTCGGGTCTCGGCGTGGAAGCACGCCTCGCGCATGGGAGGAAGCGCCACCCAATACGCTTTGCGCGAGACGCCGGCGAGGAGATCGATGAACTCGCGCGAGAGCGCCCGGTACCCCTCGGTCCAGCCTTCGCTGCCATAGCCGTGGACGCGCTCGTCGTAGTAGAGGCCTTGGATGTCGTTTCCACCCATGATGCCAACGACGATGTCGTAGTCGGCTTCGTTGACGAGTGCGCGCACCTGGGCCGGCCAGTTGTAGAAATCGGGGCGGGAGAGACCCGAAGAGACGGTACACTTGCGGGTCACGTCGGTGGCGGGATCGGCGCGAAGGCTTGCTTCGAGTTCCGTCCCCAAGCCCCAGCCGATGAGGGAATCGCCCACAAGCAGGACGCGCAAGGGGTTCTCCGCCGTGTAGACCTTCGGAGGCTTGCGTTTCGGTCGGACCGGCCGGGACGCCGGAGACGCGGTCGCGGCGGCGCTCGGCGCCTCGCCCCAGCCGGCGTCGCATTCCTCCCCGAGCGCGAGGCCAAACCCTTGACTGGCCAAGCGTCGAGGCCGACTCAGTCCGATCTCGCCCGCCGCCGAATCGAGCGGCTCGATCACGGCGAGCAGCCCATCGCGCACCGGTCCGAGAGGCATCCGAGACGCCCAGACACGGAGTCCGGTTGTGTCGAAGACCACGACCATAAGGCTCGCCAGGAGCACGGCCACGCAGAGCCGCCGAAGCGAGAGAGCGCTTGCGTGAGCCGTCGGCAGCGCCGTGACGGCGGCTTCGCGTGTTGGCGGACGCTCACACGGCTTGGGGCGTCGGTCCCGCACCTGCTTCACTCACGTACCCCCTGCGCGATCTGGAGGGCGCTCCGGCGGCCGGCAAGCGCTCGCCAGCCGCAGGGCCGGAGAGGGAGTTTATGTCGGTCCGCGCACGCGCACAAGGGGCAACTGGACGCGGTCGCCCGCGCGACCTGGCCGACGCGCTGGGCGGCCCGAGCTAGGCTAGTGCTCGATCTGAGCCGAAGCCTCCATCAGGATCTCCGAAAGCGTCGGATGGGCGTGCACCGTGCGCGCCACGTCGCGCGCCGTGGCGCCCATGGAGAGCGCGAGCGCCGCTTCGCCGATGAGATCCGTGGCGTGCGGACCAACGAGGTGGACGCCGAGGAGCTTGCCGGTCTCCGCCTCGGCGATGACCTTGCAGAAGCCCTCGAACTCACCGGACGCGATGGCCTTGCCGATGGCGCGGAACATGAGACGGCCGATCTTCACCGAGAGGCCCTTCTCGACGGCCTCCGCCTCGGTAAGCCCGACCGACGCGGCCTCGGGGATGCAGTAGGTCGCTCGGGGAACCAGGGAGACGTCCAGAGGCTGGGTCGGGCGCCCCAGGATGGCGTCGACGGCGATGTGGCCCTCCATGGAAGCCTTGTGAGCGAAGAGCGGCATACCGGCGACGTCGCCGATCGCGTAGACCTTGGGGTTGTCCGTGCGCTTGACCGCGTCGCACTGAACGAAACCGCCCTCGAGCCGCACCCCGCACTCCTCGAGACCGAGGTCCTCGGAGAGAGGCCGCCTGCCGACGGCGACGAGAAGCACCTCGGCTTCGTGGGTCGTCCGCGCCCCACCGGCGTCCTCGGCGGTCACCGCGACGCCGGCTTCGGTCTTGGTCGCCCCCGTGACGCGAACCCCGCAGACGATCTTGCAGACGTTGCGGAAGAGGCGCTGGACCTCCTTGCTCGAGTCCGCGTCCTCGAGAGGGAGAACCCGCGGCAGGAGTTCAAGGACGGTCACCTCCGCGCCGAACGAGGAGAGTATGTACGCGAACTCCATGCCTATGGCGCCGGCGCCGAGGATGATCACCGACTTCGGCACGCGATCCAGGAACAGCGCGTGGTCCGAGGTGATGACGCGCTCACCGTCGATCTCGACGCCGGGGATCGTTCGTGGGACGGAACCGGTCGCGACGATGACATGGTCGGCCTCGAGGAGCCGCTCGCCTTCGTCGGACGTCACCAGGACGTTCGCGGCGGGGTCGAGACGACCGGTTCCGTAGACGACGTCGACTCCGGCGGTCTTGAGGAGGCTCTTCGTCCCCTTGTGAAGGCGGTCGACCACCTTCTGCTTGTTCGCAAGCGCGGCGGCCATGTCGAAGCCGATCTCTCCCGGCGCCGCGACGCCGTAGTCGGCGGAGTTCCTCGCTTGGTGGAGCAGCTCCGCGGATCGGATGAAGGTCTTGGATGGAATGCAACCTCGATGCAGACAGACCCCGCCGACGGCGTCCTTCTCGACGCACGCGACCGACAGCCCCTGCCGGCCCGCGTACGCGGCCGCGACATATCCGCCCGGCCCTCCTCCGACCACGACCAAATCGTACTTGCCTGACACTTCCCGCACGCCCTTTCACGTCCGATATGCAGCCTTGCGGCGCTAGCCGGGCTTCTTGTCCGCAGCGCAGGATGCGCACGCGAGTCGGCCGCCGCGTTGGCCTGCCCCAGGGGGATGTCCCGCGCCGCCTGGGGCGACCCATGCGCCCCTCTCGGTCCCCTACACCGCCGAGGCTCAGCACCCACGGCGCCTTGGCTGCAGCGGAGGGCGGCGAGCGCGCCCGCAGGCGTCCGGCCCCTCATGGCGCGGTTGATTAGCTCTCGCGCGTCAGCGGGAGCGTGCCCTGCTCCAGGGCGTGCTCGCAGAACGCGCATCGCGGACGGTCATTCCACGGAGTCACCACCGGGCGATGCGGCACGCCGGGCTCCTTGGTCATCACGCAGTCCTGGTTGGCGCAGCGCGCGTACGCGTCCGGAGGCGTCACCGGCGTGAACGGCGGCTCCGCGCGCGCGAACTCATCGTCCGAAAGCATCAGATCGAGCAGCGCCATCCGAACGAGCACTCCGCCGGCGGCCTGGCGGAAATACGCGGCCCGAGGATCGTCATCGACTTCCTGAGTGATCTCGTCCACGCGGGGCAAGGGATGCAGAATCGCCGTGTCCGGTCGCATCTTGGCCAGCAACTCCGCGTCGACTCGAGGGATGGGAACGTCCTTCAGTTCGACGGGAAGTCGCTCTCGCTGCAGCCGGGTCATGTAGAGGACGTCGATCTCGGCCAGGCAGTCCTCGATCCGGTCCACATACTCGATGACGCCGCCGTAGCGCTTGGTCACCTCGTCCGAGACGTACGTCGGCATTCCGAGCTGCCGAGGAGCCACGCAGACGCATCGGGCCCCGAAGCGCGCGAGAGCCGTGGCGAGCGAGTGGACCGTCCGACCAGCGAGAAGATCGCCGCAGAGCGCGACGGTCAGCCCCTCGATCCGCCCCTTGTCGCGACGGAGGAAGAACAGATCCGTGAGCGTTTGAGTCGGGTGGAGGTGAGGGCCGTCGCCGGCGTTCACGAAGGCGACCGACGCGTTGTCGGTGGCGAGCTGGGCCGCGCCCGCGTGCGGGTGGCGCATGATGATCCCGTCGGCGTACGAACTCACAATCCGTATCGTGTCCCTGAGCGTCTCGCCTTTCGTCACCGATGAGGATCGGATGTCCGAGAACCCCATCGTGTGCCCTCCGAGGCGCATGACGGCGGTCTCGAACGAGAGCCGTGTGCGCGTGCTCGGCTCGTAGAACAGCACGGCCACAAGTCTGTCGGCAAGCCGCGAACTGCGAAGCCCCGAGGTCCGCGCGAAGACGTCGGCGCGCGCGAAGAGGCGCTCCACATCGCGATCCGTGAGGTTGTCGGTGGACACCAGGTGGGCAGCAGGCATGGGCGACGCTCCTCCTCTGGGCACGAGTTCGCAATCGCCGCCGGCAGGTCCTTCGGTGGCGCTCAAGCGCCTGGTTTGACGCTCACGAGAACGCGAAAGCCGCTTCCGCGCGCGACGGTCTCCGGCGGGGCGATCCACTGAGCCATGACCTTGCCGAGCGACTTCGCGCCCTGCTGCGTCCGGGCCACCAGCGCGAGGCGGCCGCCCGTCCGGAGCACGCGGCCGGCGTCGCGGATCATGCGCGTCTCGACCGCGCGCCCCGCGTGAACCGGCGAGTTCAGCAGCACGAGATCGACGGTCCCATCCGGAAGCGCCGACGCCGCGTCGCAACAGCAGAGGATCGACCGATCGGCGATCCCCTGCGCCCGCGCGTTCGCCAGTGCGAGCCCCACGGCGCGTGAGTTGATGTCCGTGAAGAAGACGGGCGCGTCCGTGTGGGCCGCAGCGAGAACCCCAAGCGCGCCGTACCCGCACCCAAGGTCCAGGACGGTCTCATGGGGGCCCGGGTGGACGGACTCAGCCAGCAGCTTGGTCCCGCGGTCGAGCCGCCTCCAACTGAACACCCCGTGGTCGGTGAGGAACCGCGCGTCGCGGCCATCCACATGGGCGTGGATGACCATCGGCTCGGATGGGGACTCCGGCGTAGGGGTGAAGTAGTGTTCGGTCACGCTCAGGTCCTGATGGGCCGGTCGTCGCGACGGTCGGTTCGACGCGAGCGCCGCTGGTGCGGGTCCATCGAGACCCTCAGCGCTCGCAAGGTGGCGTCCGACTGCTCGAGATCGGCCTCGAAGCGGCGGAGTTCGGCGCATGTGATGAGCCCCAGCTCGCGTGAGGCGCGGCTTGCCTGCTCACTCGGAGCGCGCTCGACCTGAGCGTCGAGGGCCCGGCCGTCCGACCATTCCTCTTCGGTTAGCCATGTCTGCACCAGGCGCTCACACTGCCCGCACACGTACTTGAGGTAGATGAGGCCCGGGCCCGATGGGTCCATGGACACCCCGCCCTCAATCACGTCTCTCGGCCGCACGCGATGTCCGCACACGCACCGTATGGATTTCGCCATGTTGTCCCTGCCTTGAACCGACGTACAGGCTCCACGGAAACGGAGTTCCGGCGTCGGGTAGTCGCACCTCCTTCACTCTGCGTCACCTTTGGGTCCGCGTCAAGGTGGGGAATCGCGCGAGGGCGATGAACCCCGTCACCGCGCGACCCACCGGACGTCCGAGCACCCAGGAAGCGGAGGCGCGCGGACAATGGGCAGTCCTTTCGGCCCCCCCATGCGGTGCAAGAAGTGCAGGACGCTCATCCCCGCCGCGGAGCGCATCTGCGCGAAGTGCGGCCACGACATGCGCATTGGGTCGCCGAAGGCGTACGCGCGCGTCGGCTGGGTCATCGGCGGGCTGTGCGGTACGTTCCCGGGGGCGCTCGTCGGCTACTACGTCTGGCGCCTGGTGTTCTTCCGGCCGGGCCCGCTGACTCCAGAGGCTCTTCAGCGCTCCACCGGCGCCGACCTCGCTCCCGGCGCCGACCTCCTGATCGTCATGGCCGTCGGGGCTCTGGTGGGCGCCGTCTGCGGCTTCCTGACCCAGCGGCGACTGACGGCTCACTGGCAGGAGCCGCCGTCGCGCGGCGGCCCGTACGCCGATCAGCTCGATGGAACGCCGCGTTGGCCGGGAAACCGGGCGGCTTCTCGGTGGCGAGCGGGCGGGCGCGTTCGCGGCGAGGAAGAGCGGACGCCGACGGGGAAGCTCGCTCGGGATTACGCACCGGGAGGTCGTCCATGGAACGCGTCAACGAGCACGACCTGGAGTACCGCAATGGGGACCATGGTCCGAAGTACCTCTTCCGCGGACCGAAGCATGAGTGGGGAGTCATCCTCCTCCGGCCGGGAGACGCGCTGAGCGCGCACAAGCACGCCGAAGTGGAGGAGACGTTCTTCTTCGAGACCGGCGCGCCGAAGCTGATCGTGAACGGAGTGGAGCACAGGGTGCGGACGGGGGATGTGTTCCGGCTGGAGCCCGGCGAGGCGCACGACATCGTGAACGACGGGCCCGATGAGACGCGGATCGTCTTCATCAAGTGCCCTTATTCGCCGGACGACAAGCAACCCGCCTGAGGGTGTGACCCGGAGCGCGGTTGGACGGGTCTAGAACCCCGGCCGGAAACGGGGGATTGTGGCGCATGTGATGTTGTGGAGGGGC
>CAZCER010000172.1:0-6693 GCA_964497385.1 uncultured Armatimonadia bacterium
GTGCGGGCGCGTCATGCTCGCGCACATCACGCCCATCGCCGCCAAGGATCGGCACGGACGGGGCGGGCGATACCTGGCGCACACCGTGGTCTTCGAGCGCGACGCCTTCGAGGCCGCCGCTGGAACGCCGTTCGGGGTGTTCCGCGCTTTCGCGTTCGTCGACGCCGTCGAGGCGGCCCTCGCCGCGGGCGACCCCGCGACGGGCCACATTCCCGCGATCCGAGTCTCCGTGCCTGAAGAGCGGCGCCCGGTGGACTGCGGAGGCTGGAGTCCGGAGGCCCTGACGGGACTCGCGACGCTTGCCGCCCGCGCGCCCTCCTTCGCCGAGGAGCACGTCTCCGTCGCGTTCGCCGGCGCCCCACATGAGGTCGAAGCGGCTCTCGAAACCGCGTTCCAGGCGCTGCCGCACGCGCGCGCGCCGCTCTGCTCGTTCGACACGCACTTCCACGGAGGCAATCTCGCGGCCACCTACTTCTGGGGCATCGGAGTCGCGCAGGCGAGCCGCAACCCACGCGTGCACAACGTCGATGCGGCGAACCGCACGGTCGCCTCGGCCGGGGAGGTTCCCCCGGCGGCCTCCTATGAGCGCTGGCTCGCGCGGACCATCGCCGAAGGCCGCTTCCCGCAGCCCGAGCCCACGCGCGCGGCGGCTCTCTCGCTCTGCGAGTGGCTCGACGGATCGGCAGAGGAGTGCGCCGAGCCGCCGCAGGACCTTCTCCGAGCCGTCTTCGAGGCCGCGTCGGGCGCGGTGAGCGCGAAGCTCGCCGCGCAGGTCGCGGCCCACCTGCCCCCACTCCTTGCCCCGCGCGCCCACGGACGCCTGCTCCTGGAACTCACTCCGGACGCCGCCTACGTCCTGCTCCGCGCTGGCGCGGACCTCCCGACCGTCTCGGACGCTCTCTGGCGGGCCTACGACAAGGCGGGATTTGAGAAGCCGGAGAAGGACGAACGGAAGGAACTGGGGACGCTTCTCGAAACCCTCGAGCACCGTGACCTGAAGGCTCTGCATGCGTGCTGGAGCGGGAACGAGCGCGGCCTGCGCGCTCTGCTGGAGGCGGCGTCCGACGCGGACTATGAGCAGTGGGTCGGGCGCTGCGCCCGGCACGCGCTCATTGAGGTCCAGGCGTTGATCCTGGACGGGAGGGAAGCCATTTTCGCCCCCGCGCTCGCGGCCGCGCTGCGACGAGGGCTCGGCGAGGCCCACCTGCCGGCCGTGGTCGACGCCCTGCTCTCATCGCCGGGAGGCGCCGCGGCCCTCGATGCGCTGATCCCTTTGCTCGGACTTGCCGACGCGGGAGCGCTGAAGGCGATCGCCAAGCGCGTTCGCAAGGACGCCGCAGCCTCCGATCGTTTCCGGGACGCATGCGAAACAGCCCTCGAGAGGGCCCCCAAGAAGCCGGGACTGATCGGGCGGATTCTCGGTCGATCCGGCGAGGACGAGGAGGACTAACCGATGCGCGGAACGCTGTGCGCCGCGGCGCTGCTCGCGGCGACGCTCGGGAGCGCGGCCCCAAGCTTGGCGTGGGGCGCTAAGACCCACACTCTGGTGGTGTACAACGCGATCGAACTGCTGCCGCCCGGGCCGCTGCGCGACTTCATGGAGGCCAACTCCAAGCGGGCGACAGGTTACTCGATGGCGCCCGACTTCCAGCTCTGCGACGGGCTGGGCGGCGAACTGGAGCGCGCGGATCACTATCTGAACCTCGAACGGCTGGGCGAACGAGGGGTGTGGGAGCGCTTCCCGCGCACGCGCAATGACGCCCTGCGGTTCTGCATCGAGCACGGGATCCGACAGGAGGACCTCGGGTTCGCGCCCTGGAGGATCGAGACGTCGTACCTGGATCTGGCGGCCTCCATGGCGTCCGACCCCGACGGGGTCGCGCTCCGCGCCGGCCTCCTGGCTCACTACGCGGCGGATGCGACCATGCCCCTCCACACGACCGTGAATTACGACGGGATCTGGCCCGAACCCGGGAGTCCCTCGACGGAGAGACGCCATCGCGGCATCCACTTCCTCTACGAGATCACCTTCGTTGAGGACTCGGGACACTCCTACGCACAGGAGGCTCTGGACCGAGCCGCGCCGGCGCGCGCGCCGGACGATGTCCTCGAGCGGGCTTACAGGGAGGTTCTGGCGGCGCATGACCGCGTCGACGACCTCTACGCGTGCGCTGATCGGCATCCTGAGGATCTTGAGGCGTGGAGCGCCGAACTGGGAGACCTCACGCGAGAGCAGCTGGCCCGCGCCTCCTCGCTGATCGCGAGCCTTTGGCTGAAAGCCTGGGAGACCGCGGGCGTCCCGCCCCTCGAGGACAGCGACTGAGCCCTGGGCAATCGACGCCCCAGCCGCATTTGGCCGGGCGACACAGAGGAGCCGCGCGGGGCGTGTTGAATACGAGTGACAGAGGTGTCTGCCATGGCGCCGGATTCGAGTTCTTCCAATGGAGCCTACAACGGTGTCGCGATTGGAGCCCGGATCGCTGACGTGCGAGAGCGCGCCGGCCTGACTCCGTCCGAACTGGCTGAGCGCGCGGGTCTCGGCGAGGACGAGGTGCGGACTGTGGAGTCCGGGGAGGCGTGCACGCTCCAACAGGCCTATCGCATCGCCTCCGCTCTGGCCCTCAGCCTGGACGACATCGCGGGGCTGATCGCGTGCGACGATCGCGCCTACCGCGCGGCGCTCGCGCGCGCCGCGCGCGACATGCACGAATCGGGTCCCCGCGGTCGCCGAAGACGCGTGAGCCTGCCCGGCCCGGAGGACTGGCGTCCGCGCGAGGGCGACTCGCGCCCGCTTCGCGAGATTCGTCTTCCGGACGAGGACTTGTTCGTGACCTACGCGCGCTGGTATGCTGAAAGATATGGTGTCCGGCCGCAGGTGCTCAAGCATGCGCTCTTGGACGCTCTGCCGCCGCTTCTGCACCGCTGGGGACCTCGCCTGACAAGCGGCGTGCTCGCCTGGGCTGAGGCCATCCAGTACGATCCGGTCCCCGCGGTTCGTTCGGACGACTACGAGAGAGAGATCGACCGACTGATTGATGGGGTGACCTACCATGTCGGCAGAGGGAGTCGCTCAGGGGGCCAAGCCGACCAGTGACTGGGCGGCGGCGCCGGCCGAAGAGGCTGCGGAAGGCGACGCGGGGGAACGCTATTGCGAGTTGATGGCGGCCGCTTGGATGTGGGACATTGACTCTCGGGCCGCCCTACGGGATGCGCTGGCCGAGTGCGGGCTCGAGCCCGACGACTACGACGTGACCGAAGACGGGGCCTGCATCTCCGCCCTTCGCACCGTGGCTGCGCGGCGTCTTCTCACGCCTCTCCACCTGAGTGAGCCGCTTCGGACCCGCGCGGCGGTGACCGCGGGCTACCTCGTCATGGAGCACATCCGCCGCCGCGAGCGGATCGCCACGATCCTGCGATCACCGGTTATGGCCGACCCACAGCCGGTGAAGGAGGCCCGCCCGCCCATTCCCGCAACCCACAGCGAAGCGCCGCCGCCGCACCCGGCTCCTCCCGCGCGTGGGCAGCGCCTACTGGCGCCCTTGATCGCCGTCGGGCTCTGCTTGGTCGCGCTGACGCCGCCGATCGGGGCGGCGGCCCGGCTCTTCCTGCGCGGCTGGGTCGGCAGGCCCGAGCCCGAATCCGCGGTGTGGGCGGTGTGGCTCCCGGTCGCGATCGGGATCGGGACGGCTCTGGCCGGACTGGGGGTGTTCCTCTCCGCATGGCTGGCGGCGCGCGAGTATCGAAGTCGGTCGGAAGCGCCGGAGACGGCGTAGGCGGTCTTGGCGGGTTCGCTTCCGCGGCGCTCATCTGCCGCTACGTGACCCTCGCCCTTCTCGTCGGGGTGGCCGGGACCATCGCGGTGCATCTGCTCTGGCGCGGGACTGGGGCCCGTGAGATCACCGTCTGCCAGACAAACGCCGCTCGCGTGGGCCAAGCCGTGCGGGCGTACGCGATGGACTACGATGGCGACCTGCCCTGTCGCACGCTGAAGCGAGAGCCCCACGGCCCACGTGGGGATTGGGTCGCGAGGGTTGGGTGTGCGGGAGTGCGCTGCCCGGCCTGTCGAGATGTGCGCGCCTTCGCCCCGTACGCCCTACACTGGGATCTCGGCAACCTCGATGCGGTCGCCGCGCCGGAGCGGACGCTGCTGATCGCGGACGGCAGCTTCACCATGCGGGGCCCCGCTGACCTCGCGTACCGACACGTGAACGACGGCGTCGTGGGGTGCTTCGTCGATGGTCACGTCGAGTACATCGCGCACGCACGGCATCGGTTTGACGACAGGCTTCGCCTGGTCGACTACGCAGACGGAGAGGACACCCCATGAGCGCGCTTCCCCCGGAAGAGAAGCGGAGAGCGGCCGCGGCGGCGTGGAGGTCGCTGACGGAAGACCAGCGCCAGGCGATCGCAGAGCGGTGCAAGCAGTACTGGTCCCAGGTCGGGCTCACCGACCCCAAGACGCGGCCCGCCGCGGGAGACACGGCTCAGGCCGCCGGGCTTCTTGAGGCGATCCGGCGCATTCGGACGCCTGACGCCTCGGAGAGCGACCCGGACATACCCGCCCACTGCCTCCAATGCCTAGCCTACGCGGAGGCGTACTTCGCGGAGTGGGGCGTCTATCCGTGGTGCGACGACCCGGTGCTCATCCCGTGCTATGACTGCCCCATTGGCATCCCGTGCCAGGAGCCCGGCCCGTAGCGGTGGATCTGTTGAACGTCAAGCGAGCTAGGCGACCACGGCCAGGGCCGCTGGCAGCGTCTCCACGGTGAGTTCGGCGCCCCGCTCGAGTTCGTCGCCGTCGCCCAGAAACGGCATCGGGCGATCCAGGCGCACCCTCAGGGGCTCCGCGCTCTGGAGGTGGTGGACCCATTCCAGCCGAGTGTGCCGACCGGAGAGCGCGCCCGCGAGCGTGAGAGCGCGCTCTCCGGCGTTGAGCTTGCTTCCTGGAGCGCGCTCCGCGCCGACCACGCACATGTCCATCAGCCCATCGTCGCGGCGCGCGTCGGGCAGCGGCAGGAACGATCCTCGGACCCCCGCGTGGTGTCCCACGAGCAGCGCGAAGAGCGGACCCTCGAACGCGAAGCCGCCGCACCGGATCGCCGCTTGGGCGCTCTCCGCGGGGGCGGCGAGCCGACGGACGCAAGTCCAGGCGTAGACCTGTCTCCCCAGAGCGCGCGCGATCCACCGCCGCCGCCCGCTCTTCCAGGCGTTCACGGATTCACCGACCCCTGCCGGAAACCCCAGCACCCCGATCCCAAGAAAGGGCGTTCCGTTGACGGCCGAGAGGTCCATGGGGGCCGGAGTCGCGCTCACGAGCCGCCTCACGGCGTCCTCGATCCGCAGGGGGATGCCCAGACCGCGCGCGGTGTCATTGCCCGTTCCCGCCGGCAGGATCCCCAACGCGGCCGGACGCGATGCGGAGAGCAAACCGCGGACGACTTCGCCGATCGTGCCGTCGCCCCCGACGGCGGCAACGATGTCCGATCCCTCGTCGGCGCGGACCCTCGCCAACTCCACCGCTCCGCCGGGGCGATCCGATGCGTGGAGGGAGACCGCCTCTCCGGCTTCGGCCAGCAGGGCTCGCGCGCGCTCGGCCCAGGCGAGCCCTGAGCGCGCCGCGGGGTTGGCGATGAGCGCGATCCGTCGCACCGCAGCCCCCTCGCTTCTCGCCGTTTCCACGCGCAAGCGGCCAGCTTACCAATGCCACCGAAAGGAGCGAGGCGGGCCCAAATGAGGGCCCGCCCCGCGTTTCCGTCGAAATGGTCCTAACAAGAGAGCCCAGCCAATGGGCCCTCAGGGCTCGAGTGCGGGCATCCCATCAGGCGCTCTGTCGTTCCCCCGTCGAGCGCCGGGACTCACTCAACCAAACCCCGTTCACCGCTGGCGCGCGAAGCCGCTCCGCCCATCGGGCGGAACCGCGTCGCTAGATCTTGCAGACGTTGACGGCCTGCGGGCCCTTGGGGCTCGGCTCGCTCTCGAACTCGACCTCGTCGCCTTCGTCGAGGCTCTTGAAGCCCTCGCCCTGGATGGCGGAGAAATGCACGAAGACGTCCTTCGAACCGTCCTCCGGCTGGATGAATCCGTAACCCTTATCTGCGTTGAACCACTTTACTGTACCACGCACTGCTTAAACACCCCTACTGCACTCTGTGATGAGTCGGGAATGCCGACCCGCGCCGATGATACCCGAACTACACGACGATGGCACTGCCTAACCGGTGAGTCTGATGCCCGCGGTACTGCCCACCGTAGCCGTATAGCGTCTACGCGTATAGCACAAGGCACCCTCGCATAACATAGATTATGCCTGCCCGGCAAGATCTCCGCAAGGCCATTCTGCAAACGCCCGCAGACCGTTGCGCGGCAGGGGTCTCCGGGGCCGCCACGCGCGTCCGCGACGCTTTCTACCGCCGCCGACGAAGCCACAGCGCCCAGTCGTCGGGACTTGGAGGGACGAAACGCAGGCCGCGTCCAGCGGCCTCCCATCGCGCCTCGCTCCCGATCCCGGTGCGCGGGTCGAACCACTCCGCGCGGTAGCTGGCGTCCGGGCTGAGAGCCACCTCGAATGGCTCGCCGGTCAGAGAGTAGATGAACCAGCACTCCTCCGGAACGGCGAGGCACCAGGTCGTTGGCCCGTTCGCCACCCCGTCCGCCGGGCGCATCCGGGGCAGCGCTTCGGAGAGCCGCTCACGG
>CAZCER010000172.1:6703-8874 GCA_964497385.1 uncultured Armatimonadia bacterium
TCGGCAGAACCTCCTCGATGTTCGCGGGCATGATGTAGTGCGGCGGATCGGCGTGGTCGGGGTACTCGATCTGGCCGGCAACCGCCATGGCGCCCCCGGCCATCAGGACGGCCCAGGTCTGCCTGCGGTCCTGGCCGATGGCGTCGATGAGCGCCTTGTCGGGATAGGCGTCACGGTAGGCCCGGATCTTCTCGTGGATGCGCTGCGGCGTGCTCTGTTGCGACTGCTCCCAGCCGCATTCGGTCCCGCGGCCCGGGACCTCCGCCCCTCCCGGAGGAGCCGTGAGCGCGCCGTCGGCGCCGACGTACCAACAGCGCAGGTCGATCATGTCGACGAGTGCCGCTCTCTGGGGGTCGGCGAGGATCGCGTCCACAACGTCCTTGGTGGCCGAGAGAGAGACTGCGGCGTCGCGGCCGGTCTCCGCCTCCCACTCCGCGACCGTATCGAGCCAGAACTCGACGAACGCGAGCGGACCGGTGAACTCCTGGCCCACCATGTGCACAACGTTCGTGTTCGCGGCGGTGGCGTCGAGGCATTGACGAATGTAGGCGCGGTGCAGATCTCGGCGCAAGGGGTCGGAGACGTCGTAGTAGGCGTTCGCGCCGGGGATCTGATCGGGAAGCCCGGTCGCTTGCACGCAGTTGGCGGGTCTCCAGGGGAAGTCCACATAGTGCGCCGGGTTCTCGAGCAGCGCGTGCTGCATGTGATGCTTGTGGAAGAGGACCGCGCCTTTCCGGTCACAGCAATCCGCGAACTCGCGGAGCCGCGCGAAGTACCAGGAGTTGTAGCGCGTGAGGTCGTAGAGCGGCAGGCCGTCCGCTGCCCGGCCCTGGTCGCTCCGGGCCCAGGGCTGCTCCAGGAAGGGCGGGACAACATTCGCGTCCTCGCGCGGGGCCGTGTCGTGCGCGTCGCGGCGTCGGTCATACCAGAGTCCGAAGTTGTGCTCGAAGCCGGGATAGCCGTAGCGGAGCATCGCGTCCGTCAGCTTCTCGAGGTCCTCCGTCCGGTTGGGCCGCACGTCGCCCTCCGGATCGCCGACGGAGCGCCGAGTGAGGTTCGGCCTCTGCCCAGCCCGCCACCAGCCGTTGTGCTGGATCCAGCCCCACAGAACTCGACCATCGTGCGTGAGCCAGCCGTTCGTCACGGCGAGGCCGTCGGCTGCGGAGCCAGCCGCGGTCAGGGCGAGCGCGAGCAGACCGGCGGCCCGGAGCCTCGACCCCGCCCCGCGCCTCGAGGAAGCGTTCGCTCGCGCTCGCCCATCGCTCATGCGGAAACCTCCATTCGCCTCCGGCCCTACCGGGCCGGGACGAGGACAACGGCGTCGAGCCCCGCGTAGAAGCCGGCGGAGAGGGGGTTGCGCTCAACCACGCGGCCGCGAATCACGGCTCCGCTCTCCGGCAGTGTGACCCGGCCCGGCCCGGCCGCCTGGACCCCGATCCGCTCGGAGTGCCCGTCAACCGGTTGTCCGATGGGCTGGCCGGCGATGGACCACTGCACAACGCCGTAGTCATGCGACGACCCGGCCAGGATGTACGCGTCATAGGCGCCTGCGGGGACGGTGTCCGGGACGGCGAACTCAATGAGTTCGCCGGCGCGATGCGCCTGGATGAAGACGATCCTCCCGCCCGAGAAGCTCCCTTCGACCACGGCGGTCAGGTCCTGGGCCAAACAGCCCGCGCCCATGGTGCGGACGAGGGACTCACCCTCGAGCACGAGAGCGCCGGTGGGCGCGCGGGCGGCGAGGTCGGCCTCTTCGGACCAGTTGGCGATCCAGAGGTTCGAGTGCCGCGCGTCCCCGCGGCGGGACCAGAGGTCGAAGCTCCACGGGTTCATGACGCCTGGCGCGCGGTACTCGTAGGTCTGCTGCCACGGGTCGAGCGGGATGTCTCCGCCCGCGAAGTACGGCGTCCCGGCCCGCCCCGTCGAGGTGAGTAGATCGCTTAGCGATGCCGGGAAGCGCCCATTGTCGGCGTGGTAGGCCTCAACGGCCACGGCGAGCGCGTCGACGGTGCGTCTGGCCTCCCGGTCGCGGGCCGCGAAGAGCCTCTTCTCGGCCGGGAGGTATCCCCGTATCCACTCGGACGGTTCCACCGGCAGCAGCCGGAGGTTCACCGCGTCGAGCCCGAGCGAGCAGCCCTTGCCGAACTCGCCGGTCTCCGGGTGACGGGTCT
>CAZCER010000173.1:0-1477 GCA_964497385.1 uncultured Armatimonadia bacterium
GACGCCCTTCGCGCGGGCGCGGTGTCCGGTTTGCAGATACCACTCACCGGCTGAGAGACAAGCGGCGGCGGCATCCTCGCGCAGCTCGACGGGGCCGCTTCCGAGAACGTCGAGCAGCACCGGAGTGGCGTCGTGATCGGCGATGCACCCGAGCGCCGCGAGCGCGGCGGCGGCGACCTCGGCGTCGGGGCTCGTCGTCAGTCCCGCAAGCGCCTTCACCGCGCCGCCCTCACGTCGGGCCCCGAGCGAGCTGATGACTCCGAGGAGGGCGTCGCCGTCGAGCACTCCGAGGGCCTCGACGAGTGCGAGGCCGGCGGAGGGGCGCTCGATGCGCTGAAGGGCGGTGCGGGCGTCGGTCGCAAGGCGCGGGTCGTCGAGGAGCGCGGCCAGTGCGGGCGCCGCGTCGGGGTCGCCAAGCGTGGCGAGCGTTCGGCAGGCCTGGACCTTCTGGAAGACGCCGGCGTCGGACTCGAGGACGGCGATCGCGTCGTCCGACCGCCCGGCGAACGCCGGTTGCATGGTCGCGACCGCGGTGGTGAGACAGAAAACGCTGAGTAGCGCCAAGCGGATCATTGAGGTTCCTCCCACGTTCCGAGCGGTCAGGCGAGCCGCCACGGAGGCCGCATCGCGCGCGAGTGAAAGCTGTTCGCTTCCGCGTCGTTCGCGAACAGCTCGGTCACGGGATCCATCGTCAGCTTGCGGCCGAGCTGCCACGAGAGCGCCGCGGCGTAGCAGGCGATGTGGGAGCGCCGCATGATGTCCGCGTTGGCGTTGGGCTTCGCGCCGGTCTTGATGCAGTCGAGGAAGTTCCGGACGTGATAGCCGGCGTCGGTCCCGGCCATGATTGGGAACTGCCGGAGTTCGCCGCGGAGCGACTCCGGATGGACGGCGATCTCGCCGCTGTCTCCTGTCTCGACCCAGCCCTCATCGCCCTCGAAGCGCACGGGGCACGTGCCGCGCGAGGTGCCGTAGTGGGGGTCGCGATTGCCGAACGGTTGGTCGAGGAACTCGAGCAGAAGCTTCACCCCGCTCGCGTAGGTTGCCTGGATGTAGTCGGGGTAGGTCTCGTACTCGACCGGAAGCGTGTCGTCGCTTGCGTTGCCCCACTGACAGAGGTCGATGGTGTGAGCGCCCCAGTCGAGGAGCCGGGCGCCCGAGTCGAAGTCATAGTGGCCGCGCCATCCCCCGTCCACATAGGCGTGATTGTAGGGGCGCCAAGGGCAGGGTCCGAGCCAGAGGTCCCAGTCGATGACAGCGGGATCGGGCTCCGGCTCCTCGGGGAGCCAGTCGTGCGTCACGCTCGGCCGGTAGCTCGAGGCGTGCAGTGTATGGAGCGTCCCGAGTTTCCCGCTGTGCGCGAGGTCCACAGCGGCGAGGAAGTTCGGAACGCTTCGTCGTTGCGTGCCGGCCTGGTAAACGCGCCCGTACTCGCGCGCCGTCTTGGCCACCGCCTGACACTGCTCGATGGTCAGGGCGC
>CAZCER010000173.1:1487-8836 GCA_964497385.1 uncultured Armatimonadia bacterium
CATCGTGTCGGACAGGGCCTGGCAGTCGGCGATCGTCAGGCCGCAGGGCTTCTCGCTGTAGACGTCCTTGCCGGCCTGCATGGCCATGATGGACGCCACGGCGTGCCAGCGGTCGCCGGTCGCGATCAGGACGGCGTCGATGTCGTCCCGCGCCAGAAGGTCCCGCAGGTCGCGGTGCACGGCGCAGTCGGCGTTGCCGTACTGGGCGTCGGCCATCGCCTTGACCTCGGCTCGGCGGTCCGCGCGGATGTCGCAGGTCGCGATGTAACGCACGTCGGGAGCGGCCAGGAACGAGCCCAGCACGTATTTGCCGCGCGGGCCGATCCCGATGCCGCCGAGGGTGATCCGCTCCGAGGGCGCCACGGCGCCGTCCTTGCCCAACGCGCTGGCGGGCACGATCGCCGGGATGGCGAACGCCCCCAGTGCGAGCGACTTCTTCAGAAACTCGCGGCGGCCCGCGCCGCCGGTGTTGCGATCTCGCTTCATGACGCACGTCCTTCCCAAGTCTCCGGGCATTCCTTCGCCCTTCGGGCTTCGCCGGACCTCTTCGCCGGCTCCCGCACGCCCCGGCCGGTCAGTCGAGCTTCCGCAGTTCGCAGTCGTCGTAGGTCACATGCCCCTGGTCGTAGCGGCATCCGATCACGGTCTGGAGGAGGAAGCGCACTCGGGTGGTGAGGGGGCCAGTCACGAACTCACGCGCAAGCTCCGCGTACGGCCCTGGCTCGCTCAGGCGAACCCCGCGATGCTCGACGATAACCACGCCCTGCCCGTCGAGTTCCTGGACGATCAGCCCCGCCGAGTCGCCCGGGGCGCCCCCGAAACCCTGACCGGCCAGGTCCGCAGCCTGCGCCCACACGCTTGCCCGGTACCGGGCGCTTGGCTCCACCCGCGCTTCCTGGAAGACAAGGATGTGCCCGTCCAGATCGGTGTGCGTGCGGAGCGCTTCCTTCCCCGTGCGGGGCTCCGGGAGACCGCATTCGGGGTGGATGTCGAAGCCCGACTCCACCCAGACGTAGCTCTGCGTCGGGCTCACAAGCCTCGCCGTCCAGCCTCCACCCCTCACCTCCGCGCCCATCCGGCCGGCGGCCATTGGGCCGCCCTCCTCGAAGCCGCCGTTCACGAGCAGGTTCCCGTCATCCGTCGGTTTGGGCAGCATGCCGGTGGTCGGCCTGGCCCCGACCCCACCGTCGCCGAGCCCCACCTCGGCGGCCTGGAGAATCGCCTCCCCGCCGGTCGTCGAGCGCACGCGTACGGCGATGATCCCGTTCTGCGGGGTGATTCCATTGGCGACGAGATCGACCGCCCGGTTGACCCCGCCCGCCGTCGCCCCGACATCCATGTTCTCCGCGATCGGTCGGCCGTTCACCTCGATGGTCTGAAGCCCCCAAGCGCTCTCACCGCGGCGGGTCTCGGCGAGCTTGAGGCGGACGTGGTAGGTCCCGGGGCTCACGGTGAAGTAGGCGGTGAACTCCGGGGCGTGAATGCCGTGCCGGTAGAGTTCGGGATCGTCCGTGCCGGCGATCGTGTGGCAGCGGGGCGCCTCCCACCAGCACTGGCGCACCACGTCCGTCTGCGCGCCCAGGCGCACGATGACCTCGGTCGCCGGCCGCCACACATTGCCGTTGCCATCAACGTAGTCCGAGCGCTCCCCGTAGCCGAAGACCACGCGCTGCGACGGGATGGGGTCGCGGGAGGAGGTCGCCTGCTTGGGTTCGGCCCCGGACCACGAGAGCCCGGTCGGATGGACCGTCGTCCCCAAGGAGCGCGGGTTGCCGGCGCCGCGTGCGACGATCCGCAGCTCGTGCGGGCCGTCCGCGAGCCCGCTGCGGTAGAGAGCGGCGCCTTCCGTCGGGCTGGGGGCCCAGCAGTCGAGGCCGACGAGGAGCTTCTCGCCGTCGAGGTAGGCGTCCGCGAGCCCTCCGTCCGGCCCGAACTCGCCGATGACCCGGAAGCGGTTCCCGGTGAAGCGGAGCACCGTCTCCTCGCTCGTCCTGGAGGAGGACCAGTCGAGAGCACGCGACTCGCCTGCGGGGGTTCCCTCGACGCGGACCGAGCGCGCCCCATCATGGCGCACGGAGACGAGCCAGTCGCCGGCGGCGAGGCGCTCCGCCGTGAAGCCGGGCGCGTCGAGGGTGTCGCGCCGAGGAAGCGGCCGCCCGTCGGCGACGACCCGGGCGGGCCGGAAGCTCAGCCGGAGGACGTCGGTGGTCCCCTCCGGCGCGTCGTAGGTCCGGTAGGAGACGCTCCCCTCGGCGTAGTCCACGCTGCGGACTACAGAGTCGCTCCGCACAATGTGGTCCTCGCACGCGGCGCCGAACTCCTCGGGCATCCACGCGAGCGCCGCGAGGCAGTACCGCAGGGCCATCGGGTGCGCGATTTTGAACCAGTCACCGGCCACGATCTGGCCGCCATCGATGTTGTCCTCGACGACGCCGGTCTCGTGGCAGTCGTAGGTCGCGAGGATCATCTCGCGACGCCCAACCTCGCGCGCCCATCGGTCGCCAGTGAGGGCGGCGTACTGCATCCAGACAGGGGCGTGCTGCAGGGGGCAGTACCAGAGGGAGCGGCCGCAGCAGTTGGAGGCCTCCGGATACGCCCACGCGCCGGAGTAGACATCGCCGCCCGAGTCGGGGTTCACGCCGGAGCGAGCGAAGACGAGCGTGAGCACGTTCCGGCAATCGACTCTCCAGTTGGCGAACTCGTCGGGGTGCTCCATGAAGTACCGGACGCAGAGTTCGGTGACGTTTCCGGCCTGCACGTGATTGGACCAGTCCCAGTAGTTCCGGCCCCAGGTCTGGTCCTCCGTCCAGCGGGGGAGAAGCGTGTCGCGCAGGTAGGCCACCGCCGCCTCGCGGGCACGGACGATGGCTCCACCCTTGCCGGTGTAGCCGACGCGGATCAGCTCGTCGAAGAAGCAGAGCGGGAACACGACCCCGCCGGTGAGGGTGTCCTCCCAGGGCACGTCCTCCGGGTTGGCGTACCGTCCCCACGGCGCCGAGCCCGGACGGGTGTCGCAATGCTCGGCGAGCAGGTCCGCCCAGTGCTTCGCTGCCTCGAGCCACCGGCGCTCTCCGGTTAGCTCGTATGCCCGCACGAGCTGCAGCCCTACCTCCGACACGATGTCGAGCTGGATGAACCCGTGGGCGTCGGCCGCGCCGTAGGGCTTGCCCTTGGTTGGCACGCTGACGAGCATCCCCGGCCAGGGATGGTCCGGTGGGGTGAGGCAGTTGTCGAGCAGATGATCCGCCGTGAGCGCGATGTGCGCGATCGCGGCCGGGTCTCCTGTGTAGCGGTAGTAGTCAATGAGGCCCTGGAGCACGTACGCGGCGCGCTGCCCGAGGTCACCGTTCGGCCAGTCGCCGATGCGGGGGACGGTGATGGTCCCGTCGGGGTCGATGTGCCAGGCTCCGCTGAACACGTACTCCGGGCAGGGCCTCGCACCATCGACACCCTCAGCCCACGGGTAACGCTTGAGTGTCTCCGCCGCGATGCGTACGCGGCGGTCGACCTGTCCGTCGCGCCCCGAGTACCAGGGGGCGATCACGCCCTCGTGGTCGAGCACCGGGGGGAAGGCGTAGTAGCGCGCCGGGGTGGCTGGTTGCGTAACAAGAAGGGCCAGGGATAGGGCGGGAAGCACCATGGTTGGACCTCCTCAGGATGCCCGGGTATGCGCCGCCGGACGGGGCGCTCTTCGCTGGCTGGCCCGAACGGCCTGCCCCGTCTATCGAAGGACGCCGCCCCGACCGCGGCGAACGCGGCGTGCGAATCCACTGACAAGCCCACACCCAAGGGGAGTGCTCACCATGTCCTTACGCGGTCTGCTCGGAACCGGCGCAGCGGCTCTGCTGTTGGCTCCCATGTGCGCTCGGGCCGCGGACCTCGTGATCTCGATGAACGGGCATACCGCGTACCGCATCGTGGTGCCGCGCGAGCGTGGCGCCGCGATCGACTTCGCGGCCCTCGAACTCCAGCGCTACGTGCGGGAAGTCTCCGGGACGGAACTGCCTATCCTCAACGAGGACGAGGCCGGTCGCGGCCCGGCCTTCGTCCTGGGCGCGTGCGATCGTCTTGCGGGCACGGGGCTCGCTCGGGAGGCCAGGGCGCTCCGGTACGACGGCGTTCTCCTGAAGACGGTCGGGGACGACATCGTTCTCCTCGGCGACGGCGACCGCGGACAGGTGTACGCGGTGTACACATTCCTCGAGCGCTACCTCGGCTGCCGGTTCCTCACGCTCGACTGCACCGTGACCCCGAAGCGCGACGTGCTGACCGTGCCGGAGATGGACTACGCCCGCAGCCCGCCGTTTCTCTATCGCGAGGAACTCTACAGCGACCTCGTGAACTGGCGGCTGGCCGCCCGGTACCGCCTGAACGGCGCGAACATGAACCAGCTCATCGGGCTGCCGTGGCGGAACCCCGAGGCGCCGATCCAGGGCCTCGCGATCGTCCCGTTCGTTCACTCCTGCTTGGGCCTTGTCCCACCGAACGTCTACTTCGCGGAGCACCCGGAGTACTACTGCCTTGTGAACGGCAAGCGCCGGGCGGACCCCATCGGTGGGCAGCTCTGCTTCACGAATCCGGACGTTCTCAGGATCGCGACCGACACCGCCCTCCAGTGGCTCGACGCCAACCCGGGCGTTCTGAGCATCGATGTCTCGCAGAACGACGCGTGGGTGGGCGACTACGGCGCGTGTGAGTGCGAGAACTGCCGCCGGGTCGTCGCGGAGGAGGGCGCGGAGCATGGGCCGATTCTGCGGTTCGTGAACGCCATCGCCGCCGAGGTCGCGAAGAGGGACCCGAACGCCTTCGTCGACACGCTCGCCTATCAGCACACGGTGGCGACGCCGAAGGTCACGAAGCCCGCGCGGAATGTCATCATCCGCACCTGCCACCATGCCTGCTACTTCCACGGTGTGGAGGAGGAGCCGCTGGGGACGGTGTTCAAGAACGCGATCCTCGACTGGACCAAGGTCACGCCCAACGTCCATGTCTGGCACTATGGCGTGAACTTCTGGCACTACCTCGCCCCGAACCCGAACCTGGAGTCTCTCGCCGGGGACATCAAGTGGTACGCGGAGCAGGGCGTCTCGGGCCTCATGGTGCAAGGGAACATCCAGAGCACGGGCGGGGAGATGTCGGACTTCCGGCAGTACCTCATCGCGCAGCTCATGTGGGACCCGAGCCAGGACCCCATGGAGATCCGCCGGGACTTCTGCGAGGGCTTCTACGGGCCGGTGAGCGATGAGGTGCTCGAGTTCCTCGCGAACCTCGACGCCTTCGGCCGCGCCACCCCCGCGCACATCCCGATGAACGGCTGGAACCCTCCCGACGTGACCGGCCCCGACTTCGTGAACCAGCAGCTTGAGGTGCTCGACCGCGCCCATGCGAAGACCGATGACCCGGTCTACCGCAACCGCGTCGAGAAGCTGATGCTTGCGTACTGGTTCGTGCAACTCGCGTGGCCGGACGTGTACGGCATCTCGAAGGAACACGGCCGCGAGATCACCGTGCGCTTCAAGGCGGTGGTGGAGCGGAACGGCATCACGACGATCTCCGAGGGCCCGCCGAACGCCGCCGCCTTCATCGCCGGCAGAGAGGCGGCGTTCGCGCCGTAGGGGCAGCCCACTGTGGCTGCCCGTAGATCGTTCTCGTGGCGACACTCGTGACGGAGGTTCCCGATGCAGAGAGAAGTCCGCTGGGAGCGCATGTTCCCCGATGAACTGAACGCCGCGTTCGCGGGGCGGCCGGTCGTGTACCTGCCGTACGGGCTCTGCGAGCCGCACGGGCCGCAGAACGCGCTCGGGATGGACGCCCTCCGACCGCATGCGGCGTGTGTGCTCGCGGCGCGCGAGCGAGGTGGGATCGTCGCCCCGCCGGAGTACTGGTACTTCCACGGGTACGGCGTCTTCGCGGCCTGGGCATGCGAGTTCGTAGGGGAAGCGAAGCCGTGGCTCAGCTGCATGCCGCCGTGGGTGCTCTTCCGCAACCTCTGCTACCACATCCGCGCGGTCGACGCCCTCGGCTTCCATGCCGCGGTCCTCTTCTCCGGCCATGCGGGCCCGCACAACCCGGACCTCGAGCGCGTGCTCGCGATCTTGATGGAGCACGTCTCGGTGCGTGTCGCGGTGCTCCACGGGAACGGGCTCGATGACTCCGGCTTCTGGGACGAGCGCGGAGGAGGAGGGCACGCCGGCCGTGGCGAGACCTCGCTCCTCTGGGCCGTGGAGCCCGACTGCGTGGATGTCTCGCGCGTGCCCCCGGCCGACGCCCCGGGCCCGCACTTCGCGATGGGGCCGCTCGCGCGCGAGGCCGACCGCCGTGTGGGTGAGCGCATGACGCGCACCATCGTCGAGACGCTCCTCGGAATGTCCGAGAGGCTCCTTGCCGAGTACGCGGAGCGCGAGCCCCGCCCGGCGCTCACGTTCGGGGATGTGGAGCGGATCTGGCGTGAGGAGATCGAGCCGTTCTTGCCCGAGTTCGCCTCCATGCAGGACCTGCGGCCTGACCAGTCGGCGCCGCCTCCCGAGTCACAGTGGTACGCGAACTGGCGGGTACCGCCGTTGTAGAAGGAGCGTTGGGGGTCAGGCCTCGGTGACCGACCGGCAGCACCGAAACCCGGTGATGTCGCCGCGGTAGGTGGGCGGTTCGCTGCTTCGCTTCGCGCAGCGGAACGGGTCACCCCCGTCGTCGCGGGTGGCGGATCCGAACGCGTCGCTCCAGGAGGCTCCCCGTATCACGCGGGCCACGCCCTCATGGGGTGGAGTCAGGTCGCCTGAGGCGTACCTCACGTAGGCATCGCCGTCGTACCAGTCCGCGCACCAGTTCTCGACATTGCCCACCATGTCGAAGACGCCATGGAGACTTCCGCCCTCCGCATAGGCCCCGACGCGACTCGTCGTCTCCCGGCCGGCGTTCTCGGCGTGGCGGCAGAACCCGCCGTCCCACTGGTCACCCCACGGGTAGGTCCGCCCGTCCTCGCCTCGCGCGCCCTTCTCCCATTCGAGTTCGGTCGGAAGCCTCAGCCCGGCCCACTCGCAGTAAGCGTTCGCGTCCTCCCAACTGACGCACACCACCGGATGCTCGGCCAAGGCTCGCGGGAAGCCCGTCCCTCGCCACACAGGTCGCCCGAAGTCGGCTTCGGATGGGGGACGATGTCCTGTGGCGCGGACGAACCGCAGATACTGCTCGTTGGTGACCGGGTAGAGGCCCAGGTAGTAGTCGGGCAGGAAGACCTCGATCCGGCCGGCGCCCTCACCGAGAACCGCGGGCCCTGCGGAGATGAGCGCCATCGGCTGGCTGTCGATCATGTTGTGGTGCAGCGGATCGGCCATGGCTCGGTTCCTCCGTCT
>CAZCER010000174.1:0-8818 GCA_964497385.1 uncultured Armatimonadia bacterium
TTCCGGACGTTCGGGCAGCTTGTGTCCGAGCACCGGGGGAGCGTGAACCCTGCCTGCTATGCGTATGGGGCTCAACATGGCGGGGTGCTCGCCGACTCAGCTCGACCCGGTGGACGAGCGGACCTGCCGGGTCAGCGGCTGATCGGAGCGGGCGCGGGGTCGGGCTTCGGCGAGGCGGCGGCTACTCGGGCGGAGAGGTCGCTCGGCAGTGGAACGTGAGGTCGGCCTCGAACGGGTTGTCGAGGTGCAGGTAGTCCATGTGGCGTGTGAACGTCTGCTCGGCCACGCTCTTGTCTCCCTCGACATGGAGCGGCGCCTCGAAGTCCTTCTGCGCCCCGGCGGTGAGCGTTGCGCGCGTGAGGAACCACTCGGCGCCGGGGACGTCCAGGTCGATGACGTCCGGGATGGGGAGCATTTGGAACGCGCTGAAGAGCACGGTGATGAAGCGGTACTTCTTCGGGCTGAAGTCCGTCGTCGCCGGGGTTAGGAAGCGCAGGACCATCTTGTCGTGATGGGCTTCACCTTCCACCGCGACGCTGAAGCTCTCGGGCATCCAGCGCGGAAGGCAGAATGCGAGGTAGTCGGTCCCCGGAATGCCCTCGACCAAGTGATGGAGGTCCATACTCCCGACGAACCGCTTGCAGTCTCCCCAAACGCGGCCCCGCACGTACACCGGGCCCTCCTGGCCCTGACGTTTCTCGAAGAAGAGTTCGGCCTGTCCGTCCATGTGCCAGCGCACGCGCATGTAGGGCTGGCCCTTGGCGTAGTAGTCGATCTTCAGGTCGCCATCGACCGGCCCGCGGTAGTGGGCGCAGTTCTTGGTGACGTCGCCGTAGACCCAGTCGATGCAGTGGTTCACGGCGGCGAGAAGCGGGTTCGTGAGGTCATCCACGCCCTTGACCGCCGCGTCGATGACCCCGATGGCGGTTTCGAGTTCGCCGGCGGCCTGCTTGCACTGTTGGTATTCGGCCTGCGTGATGTTGCCGAAAAGCTCGCCCGTGGCCGCGCGCAACGCAAGGTCCTTCATGTCGCTCTCCACGGAACTCCGGAGCTTGCCTACGGCCCACTGGCCAATGGCGTTCACCCCTCCCGCGAGGTCCACGTACAGCGCAAGGGTCTGCTTGAGGCACTCCCCCTGAAGGATCCACAAGCGACACCACTCCGTGGCGCTCTTGGTCCGCAGCACTTGGTCGGAGAGTTTCGATCGGTCGGCCGCAACACGCGAAGAGACTTCGGAGAGCGCCTGCGCGCCCTCGCCCAGCGCGGTCTGGACGCGCGGGCAGAGCGGCATCCGCTCGGAGGCCGAGGCGATCTCGCGACAAGCCGAGGCGACCTCGGCGAGTTGAGCCGAGGCCGAAGCAATGAGCGTCGCGGCCTCCGAGCCGGCGCCGGCGGCTTCGTCCTGCCCCGGAGTCTCCGGGTACTGGGCCGCGTTGCTCGAGAACTCCTCGAGCGCCGCGGCCATCTCCTCGGCCGCATCCGCGAGAACACCGGCGGACATCGCCATGGCGACGCCGCCCGTGACGACGACGAAAGACTCGTCCGCGATCTCGCGATCGCCCTGGCCGGGGATCTCCGGACCGGCGGCGCGCACCCGCCACTCCCCGGCCTCATCGAGAGGGCCGAACGTGTAGGCCCAGACCCCATCGTCACGACACAGCGCGTCCCGCTGGTAGACGACGCCCGACGGGCTGTCGAGGCGGATGTCGATCTGGCCGGCTTCCCCGGGGAACGCGGCGGCTCCGTGGATCTGGACGCTAAGACCCACAACGGCGGGATCAGGGTCGATCACCATGTCGATGACGTCGCCCTCGTAAGCGGAGACGCGTGCAGCGAGGACCGCGCAGACGCACCACACGTGCAAGACAACCCGCCGGTTGGGCATAGGGATCCCTCTCCGTCCCGTCCCCCCGGATCGGACCCCCGACCTGATGGGCCGAGGCCCTTGGAAGGCGCTCGCCGCGCCGACCGAGCCGGCGCGGCGAGCGCTCCGTCTCACGCGAGGCGGGCTACTCGGCCTGCTCGGCCTCCGCCTCCTCCGCTTTCGCGGCGATCGCTCCCGCCGCGGCGGTGCCGGCGAGGGCTGTCTGCTCCTGCTCGGTGAGGATCTTGTCGAAGTCCAGGAGGATCAGGAGGCGGTCGTCGTGCCGGGCGACGCCGAGGAGATACTCGGAGTCGATCGACACCGCGGCCGGGGGCGGCGGCTGGATGCTCCCCTTCTGGAGGGTCAGCACCTCCTCCACGTCATCCACGAGGCAACCGACGATCTGGCCGCCCATCTCGACGACGGTGATGCGTTTCTCTTCCTCGGCGCCCTCGGCGCCCGCCAGCGAAAAGCGTTCGCGCAGGTCGATCACGGGGATCACGCTGCCGCGTAGATCGATCACCCCGCGCACGAAGCTCGGGGCGCGCGGGATCACGGTGATGTTCGTCACGGGGATGATCTCCCGCACCGTGTCGATGCTGACCGCGAACTCCTCGTCCCCGACACGGAACACAACCACCTGCAAGTCCGCGTCCAGCACCTTGCCCGTTGTAGCCTCTGCCACCCGTGCCACTCCTCTCGGCGTCCGAGCCGTCTCCGCAAGCGGCCATCGCGCGAAAGGTCGCGCGGACAACGGCTTCGGTTCGAATCCCTGTCCCCGTTGCCCGTATCTTCGCGCCGCGGGCGGACTGGCCTGCTTGCGTTGGCGCGGTTCGTGCGGGGGGGCGAGGAAGGACCCGCGCGCCTCTCCGCCCAACCTCAAGACGGACGGAGAGGAGACCTAACCATGCGCATCGTCGGAATCGGCGCCCTGGTTGCCGCGCTGCCGCTCGCTTCGGGGGCGGTTGCCCAGACGGTTCCGCAGAACCTGCGGAGCCTCATCGAGAGGAACCAGTCGTTCGGGCTGAGCGCCTACCCCATCGGCTTCTGGAACTACACGAATCTGGGCGACCACGGGCAGTACATGGACGAGGCCGAGGTCGAGGAGTGGGCGGACGCCGGGTTCACGGTGACCCTCAGCCCGTCCTTCGACCCCGCAAGCCCCGAGCAGGTCGAGCACATGCGGCGGCTCCTTGACTGGGCCGGCGCGCAGGGGATGAAGCTCATCCTCGTCGACCCGCGCACCCACGGCCCTCGACCGCCCGCGCCCGATCAGCCCGCCGTCGTCGCGCCGGAGTACGCGGCCCGCGTTGCGGAGGCGATGGCTGATCTCGGAGCCCATCCCGCCGTCTTCGGCCACCACATCGGCGACGAGCCCGGGGAGTTCGAGAACGATGCCTGGTTCGAGTGCTATCGGATCACGAAAGACGCCGCGCCGAATCTCCACCCTTTCCTGAACCTGCTGCCCTGGTACGGCGGGGCGGAGGGGCGCGTAGGGTATCCGGGCTGGCCGGAGTATCTCGACGCCGTCGCCCAGCGCGCGGGGGTGGACTTCCTCTGCTACGACTGCTACGCCCAGATGAACCCCGACGACCGGGGCTGGGACATGTACTTCCAGAACCTCCGCTACTATCGCGAGGCGGCGGTCCGGAACGGCGTCCCCTTTTGGAACACCGTGCTCTCGGTGGGACACTTCCACTACCGCTGCCCGAACTACGACGAACTCCGGTGGCAGTTCAACACGTCGGTCTGCTCCGGCGCGAACGGGATCCTCTGGTTCTTCTACTACATGCGGCAGCCCCACGCGAACTACCGGCTCTCGCCGGTGGATGAGAACTGGGACCGCACGACCGCCTACTACGACCTCCGACGCTTCCAGAAGGCCTTCCACAGGATGTACGGCGACCTGTTCCTCCGGGTGGCGCCGACCCGCGTGACCTTCAGTCCCACGGCGTTCGGCGGAGGCGAGACCTTCACTCCGAGCGACGTTCTCTCGGCCGTCGAGGCCGGCGACCACCCGATGCTCGTCGGGGAGTTCGTGGATCTCGAGGGGCGGCGCTACGTCATGGCCGTGAACAACAGCACCACCAAGAGCGTGCGCGTGGGGCTGACGTTCCCGGGGAGCGACGCCCGCGTCTTCTCCTGGAACTGGAACGGGCAGGAGTACGAGGGCGGAGCCTACAGCGCCGACACCACGGAGAGAGTGGAGGGCGGACTCCGCCTCTGGCACTGGCTCGCGCCGGGGCAGGAAGCCGTGTACCGCGTGGACTCGGAACTCACGCGAGCGGGGCTCGGATAGACGGGCCGCCGCGACGCCACGGTCCGCCTTTGCCGCACGCAGGTCGCTGGTGCTACACTAGTCGATCATGTCTGGCCCTGTAGTGCACAAGTTCAGCGACGCCTGCCTGACTGGCTCCGAGGCGCTGGTTCGGGCCGCGTCGGTGGTCGCCCAAGCCGCGGGCGAGCATCCGGTCATCGCGGTGGTCGCGTCTCTCGCCGGGATGCCCGATTCGCTCGCCGAGGCGGCCGACCGCGCCGCCTCCGGTGACCGCGACGGAGCGCTGCACGACCTCGCAGCCGTGCTCGACCGCCACGAGACCGTGCTTGAGGCTCTCGGCGACGACGGCGAGGAGCCCGTGCGCGCCGACCTCAACGCCATCGTCGGCGAACTGCGCGACCTCGTGCGCGGGTCGGTGCTGCTCGGGGAGATCACGCTCCGGGCCAGAGACCGGATCCGCGCGGCCGGAGAGAAGATGTCCGCTCGTCTGCTCGCGCACGCGCTGCGAAGAGGCGGCCTGCGGGCCCAGGCGCTGGACGCCGACGACTTTCTCGAAACCGACGGCGGCTTCGGAGAAGCCAACCCGCTCGGCGATGTGGCCGGACGCACCATCTCGGCGGCCGTCCGCCCGCACCTCGACGCCGGCGTGATCCCCGTCGTGACCGGCCACATCGGGCGCGCACCGGACGGCGCCACCACGACGCTCGGACGCGGCGGCGCCGATCTCACGGCCTGCCTCGTCGCGGGGGCCCTCGAAGCAAGCGAGGTCGTGGTCTGGACGGACGTGCGCGGCGTGTTCACGGCGTCGCCCGTCCTCGTGCCCGAAGCGCGCGTGGTGGAGAAGCTAAACTACCGCGAGGCGACCGAACTCGCCTACTATGGGATCGACGCCCTGCACCTTCGGAGCATCGTTCCGATCCGCCGCCTGGGCACGCCGGTGCGCATCCGCAGCCTCAAGGACCTCGACTGCGCGGGCACGCTCGTGACCGCGCGGTTCACCGCCTCGCCGAGCCCCGTCAAGGGCGTCGCCGCCGCGCCGGGCCAGTGCCTGGTGTCGGTCGAGGGCAGTGGCGCGGAGGACGCCACGTCGGTCTCGTCGCGCGTGCTGCACACGCTCGCCCGCGCCGGAATCCGTGTGACGATGATCAGCCAGTCGAGTTCCGAGGCCTCGATCTGCTTGGCCGTCCCGATGGCCTCGGCGAAGGACTCCGAGAACGTTCTCAAGCGCGAGTTCCGCACCGAACTCACGACGGGAGCGATCGACGACATTTCGTTCCGCGCCGACGTCGCGCTTGTCGCCGCGATCGGGCTCGGCATGCGCGACACCCCCGGCGTGGCGGCCCGCCTCTTCGCGGCCCTCGGCAGCCGACGCGTAAACGTCATCGCGTGCGCCCAAGGTTCCTCGCAGTTCAACGTCACAATGGCCGTCGACGCGGGCGACATGGCGGCCGCGGTCCGAGCGCTCCATGAGGACTTCGGTCTGGCCGAAGGCGCCGGGGGGTGGCGGGCATGAGCGCGGCGTCCGAGGTGAGGGTTTTCGCGCCGGCGACCGTCGCGAATCTGGGCCTTGGTTTTGACATCCTGGGTCTCGCTGTCGAGGGCCGCGGCGACACCGTCGTCGCTCGCCTGAGCGACCAGCCCGGCGTGCGCATGACCTCCATCGTCGGCGACGGCGGCGAACTCCCGCGCGAGGCCGAGAAGAACACGGCGGGCATCGCGGCGATCGAGACCCTCAAGAAGGCCGGCATCGACGCGGGCATCGAACTCGAACTCCACAAGGACATGCCCATCGGCAGCGGGCTCGGGAGTTCGTCCGCGAGCGCCGCCGCGGCCGCGTTCGCCGCGAACCTCGTCGTCGGCTCCCCGCTCCGGAAGGCCGAACTCATCGAGCCCTGCATGGAGGCCGAGGCCGCCGTCTCGGGCCGTCACGCCGACAACGTCGCTCCCGCTTTGCTGGGTGGGCTGATCCTCGTGCGCGCCACGGATCCCCTCGACGTGGTGCGGTTGCCGGTCCCGGCGGGCCTCACCGTCGTCGTGGTCACACCCGACTACGAACTCCTGACGCGCGCGGCCCGGGCCGTGCTTCCGGAGACGGTCCCTCTCGGCGTGCTCGTGCGCAACACGGCGAACGTGGCCGCCCTCGTGAGTTCCTGCTACTCCGGCGACATCGGCATGATCGCCCGCTGCATCACGGACGAAGTGGTGACTCCCGCACGGGCGAAGCTGATCCCCGGCTGCATGGACGTCATCGACGGCGCCCTCGCGGCAGGGGCCCTCGGAAGCTCAATCAGCGGCGCGGGGCCCTCCGTCTTCGCGCTCTGTCACTCCCCGCGCAGCGCGCGTGAAGTCGCGGACGCGATGTCCGCCGCGTTCGAGCGCGCCGGCCTCGCGGCCGACGCGCTTATCTCTCCCGCCGACTGCCCGGGAGTGAGGCGGCTGTGAGCGCTGTGACGTGGAAGCTGCGGTGCGTGGTCTGCGGCGCCGAGTACCCGGGGCTGGCTCTGAGGCACCGTTGCGACTGCGGCGAGGTGCTGGATGTCGTCCACGACCTCAGTCCGTTGCGCGGCGTCGACCTCCGGGGCCTGTGGGACGCGCGTCGCGCTTCGTCCGAGAGCGTCGACCTCTCCGGCGTGTGGCGCTTCCGCGAACTCGTCCTCCCGGCGCCCGAGTCGGCCATCGTCACGAAGCCGGAGGGCCGCACGAACCTCTATGACGCCCCGTCGGTCGCCGAGTACGTGGGCCTGAGGCGTCTCCGGCTTAAGCACGAAGGAGAAAACCCCACCGGCTCGTTCAAGGATCGCGGCATGACCTCGGGCGTCACCGTCGCGCGGATGCTCGGGATGGACCGGGTCGCGTGCGCTTCGACGGGGAACACCTCAGCCTCGATGGCTTCCTACGCCGCGCAGGCCGGCATGCGGGCTTACGTCTTCATCCCCGAGGGCAAGATCGCACTCGGCAAACTGAGCCAGGCGCTCGCCTACGGGGCGCGCACGATTCAGATCGCGGGTGACTTCGATGCGGCGATGAAGCTCGCCGAGGCCGCGTGCGAGGCCGTCGGGGCCTATCTGCTGAACTCCCTGAACCCCTTCCGGCTCGAGGGACAGAAGGCGATCGGGTTCGACCTGCTCCAGAACCTCGGCTGGGCTGTGCCCGACTGGATCGTCCTCCCCGGCGGGAACCTGGGCAACAACTCCGCGATCCACAAGGGCCTTTCCGAACTCCTGGAACTCGGCGCGATCGATCGCCTGCCGCGCCTCGCGGTCATCCAGGCGGCGGGTGCGAACCCGCTCTACACCGCCTTCGTGCGAGGCGGAGATCTAGAGCCCGTTCCGGCGCCGGAGACGCTTGCGACGGCGATCCGCATCGGAAACCCCGTCTCGTGGCGCAAGAGCCTCCGGGGCGTACGCGCCACTCGCGGGGTCGTCGAGCAAGTCACCGACGATGAGATCATGGACGCCAAAGCGGTCGTCGACGCGGCCGGCATCGGGGCCGAGCCGGCCTCCTGCGCGACTGTGGCGGGCTGCCGGAAGCTGGTCCGCGACGGGGTGATCGCCCCCAACGAGACGGTCTGCGGCATCCTGACCGGGCATCTTCTGAAGGACCCCGACTCCGTCGTGGGATACCACGGCGACCGCCTGGACGGGGTGTCGGCGCTCCGTCGCAACGTCCCCGTCTCCGTTCCCGCGGAACTCGGCGCCGTCCTCGAGGCGATGGAGTAGGGCCGCCGGCCGACGCCCGAGGGCCGGCGCGGCGTCACACTCGAGCCTCCCCTTCGCATCGGATCGTGGCAGAGGTCCGCCCATCATCATACCCATCGCGCCGCGACTCCGGGCGGCGACGTTCGTCCGGACGAGGATGGCCGCGACCGAGCGCGCAACTCCCGATCCTTGAACCGCGATCCGGTCCCGCGGCGTTGGCTCCCTCGGGTATGAAGGAGTAGGGACGTGAGGCGCAAGTCCGACGTCACTACCATCAGACCGGCCGGCCTGACGCAACGCGGGCCGACCGACCAGGCGCGAGCGCAGGTTGGGCGCAACGCACGAGCATGGCAGGGACAGGAGGACGTACTATGGCACGCCGCATCCTGGTGAGCTTGGCGCTCGCCGGGCTAGCGCTGGGGCTCGCGTCCGGTTGCGGATCGGGCGCGCCGTCCGCGAGCGAGTATGGCACGCTCAGCGTCACGCCTTCGGGCGACCCGCTGGTGCTTACGGCGGGTGAGAGCGCGGACTTCGCGGTTGCGCTCATCCGCAATGAGGATCTCCCTCTCGATGTCGAGGTCCCCGCGCTGGAGCCGGTCTGGAGCGTCACGGGCGACATCGGCGCGGTGGACGCCTCGACCGGCGCCTTCGCCGCCGCGCAGACCGCCAGTTCGGCCAGCCCCACGGAGGGCTCCGTCAACGTGACCACCTCGCTGGGAAGCGTCAGCGTTCCCGTGCGGGTGACCGTAACCGCCGACGCGGTCTCACGCATCGTCCTCTCCGCCCCCGCCGGAACCAACCTCGACGATCTCCGTCCCGGTCAGCAGGTCCAGTTCACCGCGATCGGCGAGGATCCGTTCCACATCGGAGGCCTGCGCGGCGGCGTCGGGATCAGCCATGTCGCGCAAGTGCAGGATCAGATCGGCCTCCTCGAGCTCCTCGAGCGTGGCCCTGAACGCGGCGAAGAGATGGGTCGGC
>CAZCER010000175.1:0-5763 GCA_964497385.1 uncultured Armatimonadia bacterium
GTGCTCTTCCGATCTCCGAGCAACTTCTCGCACAACACCGTGAACTACTACGTGGACATGTGGCGCTGCGACCAGTCCTACGGGCAGAACGTCTACGCGTTCCCGGGAGGCAAGTTCCAGTCGCCGATGGCCAACATCGCCGAGCCCGCCAGCACGGCCTTCTACCTGGAGACCGGACCGGCCGGGCCCAGCCCGTACACGCGCGACCAGTGGTCGTACGGGACGCCGCTCGGCAGCTACCCGATCTCCTTCAACTGGTGCGAGTTCTGGGGCTGGTGGCCTTACCAGTACAACGCCCCCCACAACGACATGATGAACGTGGCCTGCTATGACGGACACGCCAAGGCGGTCCGCCCCAAGGTCGGCCCGGACATGGTCGTCCCCGCGGACCCGTACTCGTACGAAGTCGGCGGCGGCATCTGGTTCGACGCAAACCGCAGGCCCTAGCGCACGTCGGCGCGGGGGGCGCGCACCCGCTCCCCGCGCTACTCCCCCGTCATGACCGGGTTCGTCCACGCCGTTCCGCCATCGGCCCCAAGCACCACGAGGCGGCGGTACCCCTTCGTGCGCGACGGGTCCAACGCCGCCTCGGTGATGGAGCCCCCAGGGGGCGCCTGGGCGTAGGATCCGCTTGCGCCGCGGCCGATCAGGCTGATCACCCTCGCCGGGCTCGTCCGGATCACCAGCTTGCCGTCGTCCTCGACGACGCTCTGAATCGTGGGGCCGGTGGACGAGTAGTAGTCGCCCTCTCTCAGCGCCTCCATGATCGCTTCCCGGGTGTTGCGCTCCGCTCGGACCCACACCCATCCGCGGAAAACATCCACTTCCGCGCGATGGCAGTCATCCACCGCGATGGCCGAGCAGGACCTCCCCGCGCTGAGGATCTCGTCCCACACAACCGAAGAGTCGCCTCGACAGAGGGTGACCTCGCAGGTGGCGTTGAAGACCTCGATGCCGGTCCAGCCCTCCAGCGCGAGGATCTCCTCGCTCCCGGTCCCGTGCCAGTAGGGGTGCGCCATGTAGGCGACTCCCCCGGCCTCGCGGATCTCGTCGAGGCACGCCTGGGGCGAGTCGCCGCGGGTCGAGTCGACCGGACGCCGGAGGCCCACCGCCAGGATGTGGTGGGCCTCCCCCAGAGCGTTCACGCCGGGATGGCACTCCTGCCCGGGAATCCAAACCAGTCCGTCCGGCGCCGAGGCCGGCGTTGTCAGCCGGTGATGGTCGGTGAGAGCGACGAAGTCGTACCCTTGGGATCGGAACCTCCGGAGCAGCTCGTCCGGTGCGACATGCCCGTCGGACTCGGTCGTGTGGGCGTGCAGATTCCCGCGCAGAAAGCCGCCGGAACGATCAAAGGGCCTCATGGGGTCGTCTCCTCCCGGCCGCCTCGGGCCCAACTCGGCCGCGAAGCGGGGCGACTCGATTGTAGGCCCGCCGCAGGGGGCGGTCAAAGGGCGCTGAGTTGACGGGAGGCAGTTGCGAAGTGTACATTCTGGGCGCGGAGAATCGTCCCGCAAGGCGTGCGTCTGCGCCCCGCGGGGTAGTACGTTGGGCGTGCGGGCATCTGGGCTTGCGCGCCGTTTACGCTTTGGTCACCTGTGACATGTGAACTAGGGAGGAGTGGATGCGGGTGCTGGTGCTCCCCCAGGATCTGGTGGAGGAATACGCGTGGCTCCTGCTCGTGGACGAGGTGGTCCGTGCGATCACCGCGTTCGATGAGCCGGCGAGGGTTAGCGGCATCGCCGAGCAGGTCCGCGCGAGTGGTCTGTCCGTCGGGGCCGGGCTCGTGAAGACGGCGCTCGAGGATGGACTCGTGCCCGGCGCCGGTGAGGAACCGGACGCGGCGCGTCCTACGCCCTTCACGCTCGAAGGCCGCCGGTACGATCTCGCTTGGCGCGTCGGCGGCGGCAGCCTCGATCGCTCCATGCGGGCCTATCTCGAGTGCCGCGTGCACATGCCTACTCTGGACGATCTTGTGCATCAGACGGCTCTGGCCGTGCAGCAGGGCCCCATCGAGACCAAGGAAACCATCGTGCGGCTGCTGGAGTCGCGCGACGCGTATTTCGTGCACAACGGTCGGATCGGCCTGACGTCCTGGCTGCTCGACGTGAGCGGCGAGGAAGAGGAGGACGTGATCCTCGACAACTTCTTCGACGAGGCTGACGACGCCGAAGAGGTGCTTCGGGCCGCGGCGGAGGTCACGGCCGACAACATCGTGGACGCCGCTCGCGCGGTCATCGACCTCCTCGGCGTAGGCATCAGCCTGAAGATGGTCCAACTCGCCTGGTGGCGAATCGCCGGCGAGCGGTTCGACGCCATCGAGAGCTACGCCGAGTTGCTCGATTCGGATCGGGTCTACGTCGCGCCGGACCGTGTGTGCTACCCCTCGGAGACCCTCGAGGATCTGCGGGCCGCTCTGGCGGCCACCTCGTCCGAGATCGGGGACGACGTCGGCGACGAAGCGGACATCGAGGCCCTTCTCGCCGAGGTCGAGGCGGCGGTCCAGTGCGTGATGAGGGCCCCGTCGTCGCTCGCGGTGGAGAGTCTCGCCGAGGAGATTCTCGAGATCCAGCGGGACGAGCCCGGTTTCGAGGTTCTCGCCGAGCGCCTCGACGAAGCCCTCAAGGAGCAGGGCGCCATCGCGATGTGCGGCCGCGGGCGTTGGATCGCCCCCGCGAACCGCCCCGAAGGCAAGTATGAGGCGGTTCCCGAGGCCCTTGTCGTGCGGCTTGTGCGCGTCTTCACGCCGCAGGGCGGCGAAGTGGACGTGGAACTGGAGGACGCCGGGCTGGAGGACGACCTGGGCGTCCTGGTGCGCGACCCGATGCGCGAGGACGTCTGCGATGAGGACGAGGTGGCCATCGATCGCCGCCGCGTCCGGCGCCCGGAAGAGGTCGTCTGGACCGTCCCACGCCATCACGCGCAGTGCGGGACGATGAAGATCCGCCAGGCGGACGGCGACTTCTTCGGGGGCTTGACGGGGCTTGCCGAGTGCGTCCTCCGTTACCCGCAGGGCGGAGCGACCTACTCCGTGTGGGCGAACTTCGGCCTGGGGCTCATCTACGGCCTCGACGACTTCTACGCGCGGTTCTGCCCGCCCTCGGGCGCGGTCCTCCGCCTTGCCCCCACGGCGCTCTCCGGCGAGTATCTCCTCTCGTTCGACGGAGAGACGGATGAGGACGTCTTCCTGACCGACGAGGATCTGGCGCGCCTGCTCGCGATCGGCGAGGAAGCCGCGGCCAAGGAGATGTCCGTCTACGACATCATGGCCCAGGTTCTGGGAGCGCATCCCGCCGGCGCCTCATTCGAGCGCATCGTGACGGAAGTGAACGTTGTGCGGCGCACCCGCCGGCGGCTGGTTGCGTCCGTGCTCTCGCTCTACCACTGCTTCTACCAGCGGGGCAAGAGCAAGGACCAATGGCAGTATGACGCTCGGAAAGCCGAGCAAGGCAGGCGCAAGGCCAAGCGCAAGTTCATGCGCAAACCCTGACCCGACGGCTCACAGCACGGGCCTGGCACGAAAGGAGCGCCGCGATGACCGACGGCGCCGAGATTCGCGTACGGTTCGCCCCGTCCCCGACGGGCTACTGGCATCCGGGCAACGCCCGGACCGCCCTGTTCGCGTGGCTCTACGCGCGGCACACGGGCGGAACGTTCGTTCTGCGCATCGAGGACACCGACCAGGAGCGCAACACTCCCGACGCCTTGCGCTACCTCATGGAGGGCATGCGCTGGCTCGGGATGGACTGGGATGAGGGCCCCGAGGCCGGCGGCGAGTACGGCCCCTACCTCCAGTCGGAGCGCCTGGACCTCTACAGGGCCGCCGCGGAGCGGTTGCTCGCGTCCGGTCACGCCTACTACTGCTTCGCCACGCCGGAGGAACTCGCCGAGATGCGCGAGGCCCAGAAAGCGCGGGGGATCGCCGCGCCCAAGTACGACGGACGCGGACGCGACGTTCCTCCGGACGAGGCCCGCGCCCGGGTGGAGGCCGGCGAGAGGCACGTCCTGCGCTTCCGACTGCCCGAGCCGCGCCCCATCGTGGTCGATGACCTCGTCAAGGGCGCCGTCACGTTCTCGTCGGAGGACTTCGACGATTTCGTGATCGTGAAAGGCGACGGATTCCCCGTCTACAACTTCGCCTGCGTCGTCGATGACGCCCTCATGCGGATCAACCCCGTCATCCGCGCCGAAGACCATCTCTCCAACACGCCCAAGCAGATGCTGTTGTATGAAGCCCTCGGTTACGAGATGCCGCGCTTCTGCCACGTGCCGCTGATCTTCAACCAGAAGCGCGCGAAGCTCTCGAAACGCGACCCGGGGGTTGTCTCGGTCCTTGGGTACCGCGATCAGGGCATTCTCCCCGAGGCGGTGGTGAACCACCTCGCCCTCATGGGATGGAACCCCGGCGACGAGCGCGACATCTTCACACCGGCCGAGCTTGTCGAGGCCTTCACGCTCGAGCGGGTGAACTCGTCTCCCGCGGTCTTCGATGTCGCGAAGCTCGAGCACCTCGGAGCGGAGCACCTCCGCCGAAAGGACACGCCGTCCCTCGTGGAGGCCGCCATCCCGTTCTTCGCCGAACTGGGTCTCTGCGACGCCCCGCCCTCCCCCGACCAGCGGGCTCGGCTCGAGGCCGCGACCGATGTCGTGAAGAGCCGCGCCTGGAGCCTGAAGCATCTCGCGGAGACCTCGGCCTACCTGATCAAGGACGACTATCCCTTCGATTCCGCCGCCGTGAGGAAGCGTCTTCTCAAGGACGCGGACACGCCGGCTGTGCTCGAACACCTCGCGGACGCCCTTGCCGGCTCTCCCGAGTGGACGGTCGAAAACGTCGAAGCGGCCTTTCGCGCGGCCTGTGAGGAGCGCGGCTACCACGCCGGGAACGCCATCCACGCGGCGCGCGTCGCTGTCTCGGGCCAGGCGAGCGGCCCCGGGGTCTTCGACGTCCTTCACGCCGTCGGACAGGAGCGGACTCCGGCTCGCCTCCGCCAGGTCGCGGAGCGCATCCGCGCGGGCGGGTTCGCGGACCCCGCATGATCCCGGGCGTTCGGCGGCGGTCTCCGCCGCCGGGTGCAGGAGCGGCGCGGGAGGCTGCGAACCAGTCTTCCACGGGCGCCGCGTCTGAGCGTCCTAGAGAGATGATCAGAGGACCGGGCCGCACCCGGGCGACTCTGGGAAGGACGCTCTCCGCATGAGGTCCCATCTCCGGTCTCTGCTTCCGGCGCTGTTGCTCGCCGGGCTCCCCACTCTCGCGTGGGCGGCCGCTTCGTACGAGTGGGGAATCGTGGAGGACATCGGCTATCTGTCCTCCCTCGGCTCGCGGGTGGCCGGCTATCCCGGCGCCGCTGAGGCGGAGGAGTACGTGCGGGAGCGCCTCGCGGAGATCGGCCTCACCGATCTGGACGTCCAGGAGTTCCCTCTCCTTAGCCCGATCGACGAGGGCTCCGAGATGAGGCTCTCTTCGGGCGAGATCGTCGAGCTTCACGCGGTCTGGCCCAACCTCATTGTCGGGAGCACGGCTCTGCCGGGCGAGTTGTCGGGCCCCCTCGTCTATGGCGGAGGCGGTCAGCTTCACGAACTCACCGGTCTCCCGATCGACGGCGCGGTCGTCCTGCTCGACTTCAACTGCGGCGCCCGCTGGCTCAACGCCGCCATGCTCGGGGCCCGAGCCATCGTCTTCATCGAGCCGGACGAGACCTCCCGCCAAGACGCCGCCGAGAAGTACACGCGCGTACCGGTGGACCTTCCGCGCTACTACGTCACGAG
>CAZCER010000175.1:5773-8815 GCA_964497385.1 uncultured Armatimonadia bacterium
CACGAGGCAAGCGCTCGGGCGCACCCTCGAGGTCCTGGCGGGCAAGGAGCCGGGGGCCGTCACGGCCGAGGTGACGGGGCGGGTCGAGTGGCGTGAGGTCCTGGTTCACACGCTCATCGCCACGATCGAGGGTTCCGACCCGGCCCTCCGCGAGGAGGCCGTCGTCCTCCAGGGATACTATGACTCGATGTCCGTCGTGCCCGCGCTTGCTCCGGGAGCGGAGCAGTCCTGCACGATCGCGGCTCTCCTCGCGATAGCGGAGGATCTGGTCGCGAACCCTCCGGGGCGGACGGTCTACCTCGTCGCCTCTCCGGGCCACTTCCAGTGCATGTCCGGCATGCGGGAACTCGCGGACGTTCTTGGCGCGAAGGGTCGCCGCCAGCGCGAACAGGACGACCTCTATCGCCGGGCCGTGAAGGACGTCGAGAAGGAGATCGCGCGCCTCACCGAAGGGATGACGGACGCGCGCGCCCAGTCCGACCGCCTGAAGAGGCTCGCGGGAAGCATGGCCGAGGGAGACGCGCAGCGGTATGAGCTGGAGCAGACCGACCGCGGCGTCGTCGACTATGACTCCGAGATCGCGCGGGTCGAGCGTCAGGTCGAGCGGCTGCGCGAGAACCTGCGGCTCATGGAGCGCTTCCGGAAGACGGAGCACATACCGCTCACCATCTCGCTCGATCTGACGAGCCACAGCCGGCAGTTCGGCCTCGCGTTCGCCGGGCACTACTTCAACGACTCCTCTCCGATCCGGTTCCTCTCGCCGCTCGGCAAGTCCATCTCCGCGTACGCCGAGGAGGTCGCCGGCGAGAGCGGCTGGGATCCCGAGCGGAACTGGTTCGACGGCGCGAACCCGAAGCAGGAGCGCAACTGGTGGGACTACTTCCCCGGCCGCATCGGCTTTGAGTCCGAGATGATCCTCGCCGCGGGACGGCCCGCCGTGACGTTCGCCACCGGCGGGGACAACCGCTCGCTCTTCGACACTCCGCTCGACACGGCCGATCAGGTCGACGCCGCCGCCGTGGCGTTCCAGGCGGAGAACCTGGCTGAGATCCTACGTCGCTTCCTGTCGGATCCGGAACTCGACCGCACGGCCTTCAAGCGGACCAAGCGCCTCAAGCTGCCCTACAAGCTGGTTCCGCAGATCGGGACGGCGCTCGAGTTCGTGCGGCGCTCGTCCTTCCTGCCTCAGACGCCGCTTCCGGGCGCCATTGTCCTCGTGCGGGGCCAGGCGAAGTCGCTCATGGGCATCCGCACCGACGCGATGACGCTCTCCGACGGCGCGGGCAAGTTCCGCCTCCAGGGCCACCAGAACGGCGCGAACGTGGACGCCTATTACCTCGACCCCGAGTCCGGCCGCATTCGCTACGCGCCGGATCTCGGACCGGAGGGCGAGCGCAAGTTCACGCGGGCGGTGTGGCAGAGGCAGAGGCAGGACCGGCCGGTCGTGGTCTTCCCCTGCGAGACGCTCTCGATCTACGATCTGGTCGACCAGCGGTACCTGGAGACCCTGGAGCAGATCTTCGTCTACGACGCGACCACGAACGCGGAGCCGCCGTCGTTCGGATACGAACTCCCGATGTTCGAGCCTCCGGCGGGGGAGACGGGCGTCTCGGTCGAGCCCTGCGCGGTCGTTTTCGCGGAGAAGGGCGAGTCCATCAAGCTGACGCTTGGCATGGGGCTGCTGGGCTCGCGCATGCTGCTTCTGAACAGCACGAAGGAGCAGCCCGAGGGCGTCGGCTACAACCCGACGGAACTCGACCGCATCCCCTTCACGACGTACGCCGCCGCGCGCGACATGTACACCCTGGACGACCAGCGGATCTCCGACTTCGTCTCCAAGGGCGTGAAAGACCCTCAGGTCGAGGACCTGCATCGCGAGGCGGGCGACCGCCTGGCGATGGTCGAGGGGATGCTCGCCGAGCGGCGGTACGACAAGGCCGTGGCGCTGGCCCGCGCCGCCTGGGCCTATGAGTCGAGCGCGTACCCGAACGTCCAGAAGACGAAGCGGGACGTCGTCTACGGCGTCATCTTCTACCTGGCGCTCGTGCTCTCGTTCACCTACTTCGTCGAGAGGCTTCTCATCGCGGCGGCGACGGTCACGGGCCGCGTCGCGGGCACCGTAGGGGTCTTCCTCGCCGTCTTCTTCCTGCTCTACCTGGTCCACCCGGCGTTCGATCTCGCGATCAACCCGCTGATCATCCTGCTCGCCTTCGTGGTCCTGGCGCTCTCGATCGTGGTCATCAGCATCGTGGTCGGGAAGTTCAACGAGCAGCTCGAGCGCCTCAAGCAAGAACTCGGCGGCATCCACAAGGCGGACATGAGCCGCACCAGCGCGGCCACGATGGCCTTCAGCCTCGGGGTCGCGAACATGCGCCGGCGGCCGACCCGGACGGCTCTCACCTGCATCACGCTCGTGCTCGTCACATTCACGGTTCTGAGCTTCACGTCGGTGCGGTCGGGAGTGAAGATCAACCGGCTTCCGCGCCAGGAGAACCCGCGGTACCACGGCGTGATGATCCGCGACAAGGTCTGGGTGCAGCTCGAGGACACGATCGCCGACGTGATGCGAAACGAGTGGGGCGAGCGGTACGTCGTCTCCCCGCGCGCCTGGCACATCTCCTCGGACATCACCAAGAAGGCGAACTACGAACTCACGCGCTTCGCTGACCGCGGCATGGATGACGAGTCCCCGGGCGAGCCGGTCTCCTACACGCTCCACTCGCTGCTCGGACTCGCGCCCGAGGAGACCAAGGTCTCGGGCATCGACCAGAAGCTCCTCGACGGCGGCAGGTGGCTCACCGAGGACGACACCCAGGCGTGCATCCTCCCCGCGTCGGTGGCCGAGGCCCTGGACATCACGGCGGAGGATGTCCGCGCCTGGAACGCCTTCACAGAGAATGCCTTCGCAACCGAATGGGCGGACTCCGACACTAGCGTCTCCACGCCGCGCACCACGGCGGCTCGCCTCGCGCGGAAGGCGACGCGGTTCGGCAAGCGCGCCCCGCTGGTGCGGCTGAGCGGGACCTACTACGAGGTCGTGGG
>CAZCER010000176.1:0-6532 GCA_964497385.1 uncultured Armatimonadia bacterium
GTGGCGATGCAGCAGATGGTCGAGATCGCCAAGGCCCTCTCTCTCGACTGCAAGGTCCTGATCCTCGACGAACCGACGAGCGCCCTGACCGACCGGGAGATCGTCCTGCTGTTCGACGTCGTGCGTCGTCTGCGCCAACGCGGGGTCGGGATCGTGTACATCTCGCACAAGCTCGGCGAGGTGTTCGAGATCGCCGACCGCATCACGGTCTTCCGAGACGGGCTGCGGGTCGGAACCGAAGACGTCGGCGCCCTGACGCCCGACGACGTCGTCCGCATGATGGTCGGCCGCGAACTCTCGCAGGTTTTCCCCGCGAAACAAGGGCCCTCCGTCGCCGAGCCGGCGCTGCGGGTCAGCGGACTCACGCGCGAGCCCTTCTTCCGAGACGTATCGCTTGCGGTGCGGCCCGGGGAGATTGTCGGACTCGCCGGCCTCGTGGGCGCCGGCCGCACGGAGGTCGCGCGCGCGATCTTCGGGGCCGATCGCCCCGACCAGGGGCGCGTGGAACTCGAAGGCCGGGAAGTCCAAATCCGCTCGCCGGAGCACGCCATCGCCGAGGGCGTCGCGTACCTGCCCGAGGACCGCAAGGCGCAGGGGCTCTTCATCGAGATGGCCGTTCGGGCGAACACCGTCGCGGCGACTCTCCGAAAGCACTCGCGCTTCGGCTTCATGAGCCCTTCCGCCCAGAACCGCACCGCGCAGTCGCTCATGGACCGCTTGCGGATCCGCGCGTCCTCGATGCTCGCCGAGGTGAACAGCCTCTCCGGCGGCAACCAGCAGAAGGTGCTCTTCGCGAAGTGGCTCGCGTGCGCCGTGAAAGTCTTCCTGGTCGACGAGCCGACGCGCGGCGTCGATGTGGGCGCCAAAGTCGAGGTCTACGCGCTTCTGCGCGAGCTGGCGCGAGCCGGCGTGGCCATACTTGTGATTTCCTCCGAGTTGCCCGAGATCATCGGACTCTCCGACCGGGTGCTCGTGATGCATGAGGGACGCCTTGTCGGCGAACTCTCAGGGGAAGACCTGACCGAGGAGAACATCATGATGCTAGCCGCAGGCCGGCGCGAGGGGGTCGTCTCGCATGGCTGACGAGCCCACCGCCGGACAGACCGAACCGACTCCCGCCGCGGCCGCCCCCCCGAAAGGCGACGCCAAGGCGGCGCTGCGGAGCCTCTTCCGGCAACGAGAGGTCATGACCGTCGGGATCATCGTGATCGCGGCCGTCGCTTTCCACTGCTTGACGCTCTCGTCCAACCCCGAGACGTGGCCCTCGAAGTTCGCCAACGTCGCGAACCTCAGGGCGCAGGTCGTGCCGCTCGCGCTGGACGCGATGGTCGCCGTCGGCATGCTGCTCGTCATCATCAGCGGCGGCTTCGACCTCTCGGTCGGCTCGGTTCTCGCGCTCGCGGGCATCGCCGCCGGCATCACCGTGAACCAGACCGAGAGCATCCCCCTCGCTTTCGCGGCCGGACTCGCGGCCGGCGTCGTCGCCGGCTGCGTCAACGGCCTGATCGTCACCCGCTTCGGCGTGAACCCGCTGATCGCCACCCTCGGGATGATGAGCGTCTCGCGCGGAATCGTCGTCTGGGTGATCGAGAAGGGTCGCGTGGTGACCGGCTTTCCCGACGCCTTCACCAGCATCGGCCAGCGCGAAGTCGTGAATCTGTTCGGCGCCGAGATCGAGACAGGCGTCTTCGGCTACAAGGCCGCGCTGGTCGCCCTCGTTGTGGTCGTTGTGGGAGACATTCTGCTGCGCAACAGCCGTTGGCTCAGGCAGATCTACTACGTCGGCGGAAACGAGACGGCCGCGCGGCTCTCCGGCATCAACGTCGAGGTCGTCCGCGGCTTCACCTACGTCGCCTGCGCCACTTTGGCCGGGCTCTCCGGAGTGCTCTCGACCGCCAAGTACGGCGCCGCGACCGCCGAAGCGGGCCTTGGGCTCGAACTCCAGGCCATCGCGGCCTGCGTCATCGGCGGCGCCAGCCTCGCCGGCGGCCAGGGCACGGCGTTCGGGGCCCTGCTCGGATGCGTGCTCATGAATGTGATCAACACCGGCCTTGTCTGCTGCAACGTCAAGCCCGCGTGGCAGCAGGTGGCTCTGGGCGTCGTCCTGGTGGTGGCGGTCACGTTCGACATGTGGATCGTCCGCCGCAGGCGGGCCCGCTGACCGCGCCGAATGCGGAGGGGCGAACCGATCGAGCCCGAGCCGCCGCCGTAGCGGATCGGAAGAGGACACGAGGAGGAGACTACCATGCAACGCACGCTTCTTGGATTGGCGCTCATCGCGCTCGTCGGGGCGCTGCTCTTGTCGGCCGGATGCCCGAAGAAGGACGCGCCGGCGGCCCCGTCCGGCCCGTCAGCCGGCCCTGGGGCCGGCGCGACAGGCGGCGACGCCACCGGCGCGAAGGCCGTCTGGCAGATCCCCGACGTCACCGACACCGGGGTCGTCGAGGTGAACCGGGACAACCTTGCCGACTTCAAGACGCGCGGGCAAGGCGCCGCCGAGCGGATGCCTCAGGAGTACAAGGATCTGCTTCAGAAGATCAAGGACGCCGGTGTGAAGCCGAACGACGGCGAGAAGTACGTCGCCATCGGCATCTCGACCGGAGCCGAGTACTGGGTGGCCACACGGGAGGGCCTCGAGGACATCGCGAGCGAACTGGGCGTCGAGGCCGACTTCCAGGGTCCTCTCGGGCAGGTGCCGGCCGAGCAGGCGGACATCATGGACCAGATCATCGCCTCCAAGCCCGCCGGCATCCTGATCGCGCCCGGCAGCCCCGAGGTCCTCGGGCCGAGCATTGACCGCGCCATCGCCGAGGGCATTCCGGTCATCACGTTTGACACCGACGCCCCCGAGAGCGACCGCATCGCTTACATCGGCACCGAGAACTACGAGGCGGGCCGGAAGGGCGCCGAGATCCTCGCGCGCCTCGTGGGCGGTCAGGGCAAAGTCGCCATCTCCACCCGGCCCGGCCAGTGGAACCTCGATGAGCGGGTCCGCGGCTATGAGGAGTACTTCGCGGAGAACAACCCCGGCATCGAGATGCTGCCGCCCATCGATGACGAGACCAAGCGCGAGATGGGCGAGAAGCGCGCGGCCCCGGTCATCCAGAACAACCCCGACCTCGCGGGCTTCGCCGGAGTGAACGCCGTCAGCGGCCTGGGCATCTCCGCCGCCATCCGGTCGCTCAACAAGATCGGCCAGATCAAGGTCGTCGCCATGGATGGCGACGAGGGCATCCTCAAGCTGATCGAAGAGGGCATCATCGACGCCTCCATCGCCCAGCGCCAGTACTACATGACCTACCTGGGCGTCATGTACCTCTATGGCCTGAACCACGGCGTGTTCTCGCCTCCGTCCGAGGGCGGCGCGGCGGCCCCCGCCGACGAAGACAAGCCGAAGGACGCGGAGTCCGGGAGTTCCGCGGGCGCCGAGTCCGCGAAGCCCGAATCCGCGCCAACGGAGTCGACCGCGAAGCCGACCGAGAGCGAGTAGTCCGGCCGGCCTCAAAGAGGCGCGCGGCAACCCGACGGCGGGGCGATGGGCAAACGGCGAGGGCACGACGACCCGAGCCGCGCCCCCGCCCCGCCGTTTCTCCGGGAGCGTCCCCATGCCCGAAGCCAACCCGCCCAGCCACGAGAGCGAGCCGCTCTCTCTCGAAAGGCCCGGCCCGAGCCGGACCCTTCGCGTCGAGACGGCCGGTCGGGGCGACCCGCGCCGTGAGGGACCCTATCAGAGCCTCTACTGGCACGAGGGCCGGCGGACGGGGTTCCCCTGGCCGACGGGCTGGTGGGCTTTCGACGGCGCCGGAGTCGTGGCGGCGCCCGACTCGGACGATCCCAACGCGATCGCCGCCGCGGCCGCCGCCGTCGACGCCGTGCGTGGAGCGCTCGCGCTCCCGATGGAAGGGCAGTCTCCCGCTCCTCCGCCCGTCGCACGTCCGGAGCGGCGCCTCCGAGACGCCATCGAGCGCGCCAATGAGGTCATTCGCAATCGGGCCGTGGCGAGCCGAGACGCGCGGACTCCGAGCACGTGCTCTCTCGTGGCCGCCATCGTCGACGGCGACGAGATGCTTCTGGCGTGGGTCGGAGACTGCGCGGCCTACCTCGTGGGCGCCCAAGGCTGCCGCCGCCTGACGGAAACGCCCGAGTCGGAATCCGGAGCGGACGCTCCGACGCGCCTCGGCGAGCGAGGCCACGTTCGGCCGCGAGTGGCCGGTCTGACGGTCTCGTCCGGTGAGATCGCGGTCCTTCTCTCCGCGGAGGCCGCGGCGGTCCTTGCGAGCGCCGAGGATCTGCCGCGCTTGGTGGGAGACACGGCGTCGCTGGAGGAGTTCTGCGAGCGGCTCGTCCTCGAGTCCGCGATCGCCGGGCGCGGCGCCGGCGGGTCGGCCGTCGCACTCGGCTTCGACCTCCGCCCGGATTCGCCGCTCTTCGTCGACCCTAGTCGGGACGCCCTTCCGCTGGGCATGGCGCTTCGCGTGGCGGCGCTCCCTCCTCGTGGTGGGCGCGACCCCGCCTCCGACGCGCGCGGTCTGCTCCGGTCCGCGCAAGCGGGCGCGTTCTGGGAGAACGCGCTCCCGTCCGCCGCGGCCCCCGCGATGCTCACTCCGGCCGAGCCGCTCGTTGCGACTCCGGGCGCGTTCGAGCCCCCGCTGCCCCACTCCGCCCGCACGGTTCCGGAGACGCTTGCGGCGCCCCTGCGGTACCGACCGTCCGAGCAGGCGCGGAAGCTCCCCCGCTGGCCCATCTGGGCGGCGGCCGCCGTCGCGGTCGTCGTCGCGGCCGTCTTCCTCGGGCGCGAGCGGCTGCCGGAAGCGTACGACCGCCTCGCCGCCGCGTTCTCATCCTCCGCGCCCCCCTCCGCGACCACGCTGACTCAGCCGGAGCCCGCGCCGGAGCCGCTCCCGCCGTCGGAGAGCGCCTCCCCTGAGAGCGACGCTCCCATGGACGGCGTTCGAGCGGGCGACTACCACCTCCGGCTTCGCCCGCTGCGGACCTGTGTGATGGCGGAGCTGAACGCCGACGCGCCGACGGGGCTCGTGCTGGTCCTTCAGCGGCAAGGTGACGACGGCGCTTGGTCGGACAAAGCGCGCATCACGCTCGCGGAGTCCGAAAGCGCCGCCGTCCCCATTCCGGAGCATCTTTACGGAACCGTCTTCGGAAACGTCCACGAGATCGCGCTGCATCTGGTTCGTGAGGACGACGGGTCGCTCGTCTGGGGGCCTGAGGCGAGCCTGGCTTCGCTCCCTCGCAACAGCAGCGTCAGCATTCAGGACACGACCGTCTACCTCGCCGATCGCGCGAGCGCGCTGCTACTCGTCGTCCGGCCGCCCGACGTGGGGAATCCCCCGGCGGCGGGCGAGTCAACCGAGGACGGCGAGAACGGTGCTCCGGAGAGCGCTGCGGAGCCTGAGTCGCCGCCTCCGCCCCTGACGGAGACCGCCGAGTAGCCGCCTCAGGGCCCGACGATCGGCCCCAGCGCGCGGAACGTGATTCTGGCCCGCGGCGTTCGCGCGCCGTTCACCGAGCATCGACACGCGGCGCGCGCCTCGCCCGCCGGAAGCAGCGGCCACTCTCCCTGCGGCTGGACCTCATAGAGGAGCGTCCCATCCGGCCCGTAAGCCTTGCAGTCCTCGGGCCCGCGGCACTCCATCACCGATCCGGTCGGCAGAGCGCCCGGCAACGCGAGTTCCCGGCCGTCCACCGTGACGACGATGTCGCTCGCGGAGTTCGAGACCGTGGCAAGCGCGGCGACGGGCCCGAGAAGCACCTCGGACGAGCCTGCCGGCGGGATCTCGTTCAGCCAGACGGAGAACCGATTCACGCTTGGGTAGTGCACGTTCTCCCGGAAGATCGAGTAGGCATGCCCGTAGGGCCACGTATGCCGCTGCCAGGCCTCGCCCTCCGGCTCCACGAGTTCGATGAAGCGCCAACCCTCGAAGTCCACGGTCACGTAGTGGTCACCGATCCCAGACGTGACGTGGTCCGGGCTGCGGATCTGCAGATTCAGGAGTTCGCCTCCGCCGTCGCCATGCACCCAAACCCCAAGCGCCTCCCTACCGGAGAGGTCGAGCGGCGGATCGAACGTCCGCGTCGCGTACGCCCACGAGCCTGAAGAACCCTCCGTCGCGTTCCGGGCGCTGAGGCGAACGGTTGGGTCGCCCGAGGGCGTCCGCGCGTCGGAAGCGCTCAGGTCGAACTCGACGCCCTCGGCAGCCCCGCGCTCCGAGAACTCCGCCGCGGAGCCCGCGTCGAGCAGTTGCGGCGCGGCGGTGACATCCGACGCCTCGACGCCACTGAGGATCTCGATCCGGAAGGAGGCGGGCTGCGCGTCATACGGGTTGCGGACCACCCATACACTGCTCCAGGCCTCGGCGCTCTCGACCTTGTGGGGTCGATAAGCGGCGCGTCGGAAATGCCCGTCATCGGTCAACGTGAACTCCGCGCCAGGCTCCGCAAGCTGCCTCCGCACGTCGTCGGGAACGTCTCCCGAGAGGCGAAGACCCTCGTACCTCCGCATCACCTCCGCGAGCCG
>CAZCER010000176.1:6542-8803 GCA_964497385.1 uncultured Armatimonadia bacterium
TGGCCCGGATGCGACGGCTCGTACCCCACCATCGCGAGGCCGCTCGCGTGTCCGATGGCCTTGCAGCAGAGGTACTCGATGTCATCGGGGTAGGTCGGCTCGGCGAGGGGTCCCGTCCAGCTCTTGAAGGCCCACCAGCCGAGGACGCTCGGAAGGAACATCCGGTCGTTCGCCGCGTTCGACTCGAGGTGGAGGTCGACGAAGCGCTTGTAGCTGCGATTGGGGTGGTCCCAAGCCCCCAGCCGAGAGCGCACGAACCAGAGGTGATGATGAAACGTGCTCATCTCCACCATCACCGGACGCGGCAACCGCTCCCAGACCTCGAAGACGTACCGCGAGCCGTGGCGCCAAGCGTCCTCCGCGCCGCCCAGCACGTCCTCGCCATCGAGCGCGTCGAAGTAGATCGCGTCAAAGCCGCACTCGCCGCAAAACTCCGCGTTCCGTGCGGCGACGCGCTCGAAAAGGTCGCTCGCCGGGTCCGGTGCGAAGAGGCCGAAGCACTCCTTCAGGTGGTAGGCCTTCGCGCCGGCGGGATGCGCGGCGGGCGTCGTCCCGAAAGCGCCGCGCTGGCACTGCGTGAAGCCCCGGCCCGCGGCGTCGACTCCCGCAAACACGACGAGTTCGTCCTCGATCCGGAGCGTGACGCTGTTCCGGACGAAGAAGCCGGTGATCGTCGAGACGCCGTCCGTCGGTTCGAGAACGGCGATGGTCGTCGCCTCGGCCGCGAGATCCTCGCTCAGAGTGAAGACGGCGTCCGACGCAAGCCCCGGGTCCGGAGTCGGAGTGACCCACTCGCTGCGCTTGTCGAGGAAGAACGCGTAGGGCTGCATGCCCGCGATCATCCCGGCCGCGTGGAGGCGGTCGATCACGGCCTTGAGGTCCGCGCGACCGTTCGGGTAGCGCTCGGGGCTCAGGGCGCAGTCCCCAAAGCGGAAGCTCGAACCCCCGTGGAACTGGATCTGCGTGAAGCCTAGCGACTGAGCCCTGGCGATCCACTCATCCACCGTGTCGAGCGTCACCCCGTCGAAGTTGAAGACGTACGAACTCCGCGTCTCCGGCGCGTCCCACGCCCACGGACCGCCCAGCGGGGAGTGCGGGAGGTCCGGGGAAGAGGAGACCGCGTCCTGCATCGCGGAGCGCATCGCGCCGGGGGGCCCCGCGATCAGCGCCGCCGCCGCGCCCACAAGCCCGAAACGCGCGACGCAGCCCGCACGCGGCCGGCTGTTGGGGCCCGGGAGTTCCGGGACGTTCGTCTCCAGGTTGAGCGCCAGCATGCAGGCGGCGAAGGGCTCCTCCAGCCGGCCTCTGAGCGACAGAGCGGCGTCGAAGAACCAGAGGCTCTCGACGGGCCCGCCGGTCACTTCGACAACCTCGAGCCGGAACCACCCGGGGTGCGGCTCGACCGCGAGCTGAAACTCGACGTCGGTCTCGGCGAAACCGATCCGGATCCGTCCCTCCTCGGCCGAGGCGCGGTTCGCCGGATGGACGACGCCGCCCACGGTGACCGAGGCGATCGGTCCTCCGGCGCTCGCGTAGTCCGCGCCGTCCGCTGCGTCGAGGAACGCGGCAAGCGTCCCATCCGGAGCGATCTCGATGCGGCACGCGTCGTTCTCGAGCGTGACCGGCTGAGCGACAGCCGCCGTCCCCCAGATTCCGAGCCAAAGACAAACGGCGCGCTTGTCCATCGCTTGCTTCCTCTCGTCTCAGCCTACTCGCTCGGCGCCGGAACGATCTCCGGCTCGGACTCTCCGGCTGCCGCCATGCGGCGCTTCAGGGTCGCCGCCAGTTCGGCTCGGATCCCCGCGTGACCCGGATCCGAGACCAGGTTGTCATGCTCGTGGGGGTCGGCGTCCAGATCGTAGAGGAAGTCCTCCGCATAGAGGTCGCTCGCCGGGTCTCGCCCGCCGTGCTTCTCCGGGGCGCGTACGGAGTACTTCCAGCGATGCGTCCGGATGCAGCGTCCCACTTGGCTCTCGCTGATCTGCGCGAACACCTCTTGGGGCCAGTCGCGCGCCGAGCCGTCCGCCAGAGGCTGCAGGGCGCGGCCTCGCATGGTGTCCGGCGCCTCAAGCCCCGCCGCCGCGAGGAGCGTCGGGGGGAGATCAGCCAAGCTGACGAGATCGTCCACGGCGCCCCCACCGGCGAACCCCGGCCCACGCACAATGAGCGGCACGCGCAGCGCCCCGTCCTGACAGCAGCGCTTGTACTCCCCGTTGCGCGTGCGGAAGTGGCAGCCGTGGTCCGAGGCGTACACCACGAGG
>CAZCER010000177.1:0-8786 GCA_964497385.1 uncultured Armatimonadia bacterium
GGATGCGAGACGCGCAAAAAAAAGCTCGAAATGATTCCCCGGAGCCTTGCAGGCGGACCCGTGGCCGCGCCGCGCGGACAGGAGGACGCGAAGCGGCCGGGGGGGAACCTGTCGCGCCGATACGGAGCATCGAGACGAAGGAGCGTGACGCACATGGTGGAGGGCCCGAACTTCGACGAGTACTTAGCCGCGGTCCGGCGGCGGAACGACCCGGCGCGGGTGCCGATCGGGGAGTTGTTCGTCGAAGGGATCATCATCGACGCCGTCGCCGGAGGGCCGGACGGCTTCGCCGGAGCCGACCCGGAGGAGCGCTGGCGGCGCATGTTCTACGAGACGCACGCGCGGCTCGGGTACGACGCCGTCACGGTGGGCTGCGGGACGGGTTTCCGGTTGCCGGAGCACGCCGTCACGGACGATGTCTCGCCTCTCTCCAAGGGGCAGCGGGGGTACGTCACGGGTGCGGGCAGCCTGATCCGGGACCGCGAGTCCTTCGAGCGCTACGAGTGGCCCATCCCGGAGCAAGTGAACTACGCGCCGTTCGAGCACGCCGCGCGCGTGATGCCGGAGGGAATGGCCATCCTCGCTTCAGCGGGCGGCCCGATGGAGTGGCTGATGTGGATCTGCGGGTACGAGGCTCTGAGCCTCATGCTCGCCGACGACCCGGAACTGGTTCATCTCGTCATGGAGCGCATCCGCGAGCAGATGCTCGCGATGTTTCGAACCTACGTCACCATGGACCGTGTGGGCGCGGTGTGGATCTCGGACGACATGGGCTTCAAGACGGGGACGTTCTTCTCACCCGCGCAGATGCGGGAGTTCGTCTTCCCAACCCAGAAGGCGCTCGCCGAGGTCGTCCACGCGGCGGGGCTGCCGGTGCTGTTGCACGCGTGCGGGAACCTGGAACTCGTGATGGATGACCTGATCGACGATGTCGGGATCGACTGCAAGCACTCGTACGAGGACGTCATCATGCCTGTAGCCGAGGCGAAGCGGCGATGGGGCGACCGCATCTCGGTCATGGGTGGGGTGGATGTGGACTTCCTCACGCGCCGCGCGCCGGAGGAGGTGCGCGCGTACACGCTTCGGGTGCTCGATGACTGCGCCCCCGGCGGCGGGTATCTCCTGGGCTCCGGCAACAGCATTGCGAACTACATCCCGGTCGAGAACTACCTCGCGATGCTCGAGGCGTGGAGGGAGTGGAGCAAGGGGCAAGCCGCGTAGCCGCCGTCCTCCCCCGCCGGCACGGGCAGGCCTGTTTTCGCAACTTCCGGAGCGGCCGCGGCGTCCAAAGCAGCGCACGGCAATGAGGAGGGGCACGATGCGCCTGCGTTGCGCCGTGGGTGTCGCTTTTCTCGCACTTGGTCTGTCGCTCTCGGTCGGTCGGTGCGCCCCGCCAAAGGCAGCGCCCATGGCGCCGACCACAGCGGGAGTCCCGGCGGCCGGCGGCGCGGGAGAGGTTGTCGATGTCGTGCTTGCGGCGACGGAGGAACCCACGCGGGGGGCGCCCGTCCTCGACCTGGTGCTCGGTCGCGTCGTGCGGGTCGGGGCGATGAGTCGGGACGGGGCGATGGTCGCCTTCCCGGGTCCGGACGGCGAGATCGGCGTTCGGGACGCGGCCACCGGACGGCTCACCCACGCGCTCCGCAGCCACCCGGGCCGCATCGTGGAGATGGACTTCGGTCCTGATGGAACGCTCCTGGCCTCGCTCGACGCGACCGGCGAGATTCGCCTGTGGGGCCTGCCGACGGGCGAATGCCGGCTCCGGCTTCGCCTGGGGGAAGACGGACCGCTGCCGCTCACCCACAGCCGCTTCCTGGAGTCGCACTCGATCCCGCTGGCGGTGAGCGGGGACGGGGAGCGCCGCTTCTTCGAGAGAAGCCCCAGCGCGCAACCCAACCTGCTGCGGTTCAGTCAGGACGGCCGGTTTCTGCTAACCGGCGGTCCCGAGCTGGCGGTGTGGAACGCGGTGACCGGAGAGAAGCGGGTGCTTCAGCGCGCGGAACGCGAGCCGGAGGGGCGCGCAACGGGCCCTCTCACGAACGCGTGGCCCCTCGGTCTCGCTTGTGCGGCGATCTTCGACGCGGCTTTCATCGAGGGGACCGATCGGGTGGCCGCGCTGTCCACCGTCGCCCCGAATCCGTACAGCGGCATCATGCTCGCCTACCCGGCGATGCTTGACCTGCATGGCATCGACGGGCCGGCGGAGGATTTGGCTCGGTTGTCCGAACCCCTCGTCCCCACCCCTCTCGCGCTCTCGCCGGATGGACGGCTCTTCGTTGGGGCGGAGATGGGTCCGAAGAAGGACTCGCGGTTGGCGCCTCTGCAGTACGGCGTCTACAGCGTCGCCGACCGGAGTCGCGTCGCATTCCTCGAGCCGCCGCCGGCGCCCGATGAACCCAGCCACGGCCGCCCGGCCTGGCGTCCGTGCGGTTGGGCATGGGCGATGGACTCGAGCGCCGTCGCGGCGAACGACGACATGGGCGGCTGCGCCGTGTGGGACAGCTCAACCGGCGAGCTGCGGTTCGCGCCCAAACCGCAGTGCCACGAACTGCTGGGCTTCACGGAGACCGGGGCCCTGCTCGGTTGGCGCGGCGACCACGGCCTGATTCACATCGTGTCGGCGGAGACCGGCGATGGTCTGCGAACGTTGCGGACGGGTCTGACCGATGCGCGCCGCGCACCAGCGGGTTCCACCTCGTGCGAGGGCGCCGTCCTCCACACGGGTTTGAGCCAGGACGCGTGGTCGCTCGACACGGGCGAGTTGCACTTGGGCGCTCGCTCGGAGGATGGAAGCTGGAAGCGCGTCCTCGCCATCGCGGAGTCAGGGCGCAAGGTGCTCTGGCAGAGCGGGCCGGGGGGCAGGGTCGACGGCGCGCTCAACGTCGTCGAGCCGGACGGGCGGGTCTCCTCTGTTCTGGACCTGCCGCCGGACGCGGAAGTCGCGTTCCAAGGCCCACCGTGCCTCGGCTTTTCGCACACCGGCGAGCGAGTCGTCGCCGGACTGCCCAATGGACAACTTGCGGTGTGGGACTGCGAGCCGGCGAGAGGATGGTCCGACGCCGCTCTGCTGGGCGACCTCGCGCCGTCTCTTCATCGTCTTGTGCTGTCCGAGGACGGGTTCGTGGCGTGGACCGCGGGTGGGTACGCCCTTCTACGGTGGGACATTGCCGACCTCCAAGCGGTCGCGGCGACGAAGGTTGACCTGGGTTCGCAGGGGGGGCTCGCATCGGCGCTGGCGCCTCTGTCCGCCGGGAGCGTCGCCATTGCCGGATGCGGCCCCAAGTTGCTGTTCGCGTCTCCCGATCCAGCCGCTCCCGTGGAGTCCGTTGCCGTCGCGAGCGCCGCCGTCATCGCCGTGGGAGCGAACCGTGATCGGAGCCTCCTCGCGACGCTCGATCAGGACGGCGCGGTACGGTTGCTCGATGTCCGCACGCGGCAGCCGCAGTGGGAGGTCACGTTGCCGCGAGCGCTCGATGGTGAGGGCTACATCGAGTTCGCACCGGACGGCAGGCGTCTCCTTGTGACTCGGACCCTCCGAGGGACGGATGTGCTTCGCCTCTCCGATGGCGCGCTCTTGGTCACCCTGCGCGCGCTCGAGTGCAAGACGAGCGGGGGCCCCGAGTGGCTCGCCTTCACCCCGGACGGCTGGTGGACCGGTTCGCCGGGCGTCGCGAACCTGCTGCGGTGGGAGACCTCCGAGGGCGTGGTGGGAGAGCCTGCAACCTCCCGCATGCACAGTCCGGAGAAGGTGCGGGAGGCGCTGGTGGGGGCCGAGTAACGGTTGCTCCGGAACACAAGTGAGCGGCCGAGCGTCGTAAGAGCGGTTGGTCCATATCGGCGGGTGTCTCAAGGAGGGATCGGATGCGACCTCTTTGTCTGACCACGCTGTTGCTGGCGCTTCTGGTTGGCTTGGTGGCTGCGGTGGGCTGCGTGTCGAAGACGCGGACCCAGCCGCCCGGTGGCTCCGTTGCGAGCGCCGATGCCGGGGAGGCGTTCCCGGCCTCAGGGGATTCGGGTGTGGGCCCGTCCGGAGAACCTCCATCCGATACGCAACCCGAGTACCCGTGGCCGGTGCTTACGGGGGCTATCGCCGATGACGTCGGGCGGTGGGCGCTCGACCTCGACCGAGGGCTTCTGGCCTGCCCCGGAAACGACGGGGGCATCGAGGTCTGGGACCTGGCGCGGGAGGGGGCGCGCCGCGTGCTGGGGGGAAGCGAGCGGCCCATCACGGCCCTGGCCTTCAGCCCGGACGGCGCTCTTCTTGCATCGATCAACACGCTGGGCGAGGCCACTCTCTGGGACCTCTCCACCGGCGATCGTCAGGCCGTGCTGAACGCTCCCGCCGAGATGACGTGGGCGCATCGGCAGTCGGCGACCGCGCTCGTGAGCAGCGGAGTCCCGCGTCCGTTCGACGCCTACCCTCTCGCCTACGAAGTCGGGAGCGTGCGGCTTCGGTTCAGCTCGGACGGCGCGCTGCTGCTTGCGGCGGGGCCGGGGCTCGCGGTGTGGAGCGTGAGCGACGGCGGAACCCGCCTCATCGAGGGGACGCAGGACACGGAGGTGCTGGACGCGGCGCTGAGCGCGGACGGCTCGAGCGTGGTGTCACTCCGCAGTGTGCCCGGGTATCGCGGCACGTTTGACGTAGGACGGGCCCGCTCCGTCGTCCGGACACGGGACCTCGGTGCGGAGGGGAGCCGCCCGGTCGTCGGCCTCGACGGCATGGGCGACCTCGACCCCGTCTCGCTATCGCCTGACGGGCGGCTGTGCATCGCTGCCGAGCCGGCACCAGCAGGACCCGAAGAGGGCACAACTTACAGCGTCTATGAGATCGCCACCCTGAAGCGCCTCGCGACCCTAGCGGCGCCGCATGACGAGAGAGACCCGTTCGAGGGCGGTGCTTTTCCGGGACGCGCGGAGGATTGCGTGTGGGCCAGCGATGGCACGCAGGTCGCCGCATTCGGCCTCAATCGCAGGGTCGCCGTGTGGAGCGTGCTGACTGGCGAGGCACGCTATGTCTCGCCCGAGGGGCGTGAGGGAGTGCTGGGCTTCGTGTCGGCTGGCTCGCCCGTGACGTGCCGCTCTGATCGCCGCAGCTTCCTCATCGAGGACGAAGGGTCCGGCGAGCTGCTGGGGCGCGTGGACCGCGGAGGCGCGACGCATTCGGCATCCCGCGTATGCGCGGTGACGAAGGACGGCGCGCGCGCCTATGTCGATCGTTGCCGAGGCGCCTGGAACCTCGCAAGCGGCGCGTTCGAAGCTCTGCCGCCCGCCGACGCCGGGAGCGAGGACGACGTTCTCAGCCCTCCTGGCGCCCCCTACCGCGTCGTGTGGAGCCCCGGCTCCGGTGGACGCGCGGCTGGCGGACTCCGCGTCGAGGGGCCGGACACTCGCGCCGCGGCCGGGCTTTCGTTTGGCGCCTCCCAGAGGCCTCACCTCGGACACGCCCCTGAGGTGGTCGTGACGGAGGACGGCGCTCGGATCATCGCCGCCTTCCTGGACGGCGCTCTGGCGGTGTGGGACCGCACGGGGAGTTCCGGCTTCTCTCAAGCGGCCGTCGGGCGCGGCGGGGAGCACACGTCGCTGGAGGCCCTCGCGACGACGTCGGACGGCGGCCGGGCGTGCACGCTCACGAGCGACGGACGGGTGTGGTTGTGGGACCTACGGACCAAGGGGAGCGTCTCGGCGACCGAACTCGACCGCGCAAGCCCAAGCGGAGGCGCCAGGGGCCTCGCTCTGGTGCAGGATGGCGCCTGCGTCGCGATCGGACGAGACGACGGGGCGCTCCTCCTGATCCCGGCCGATGGCGGCGAGGCATGGGCGTCGCCGAGCGGTTCGGGGATCGCGACCGCGGGCTTGGCTGCGAGCCCCGACGGAGCGGTTGTTGCCCTCGTCACTCGCGACGGAGTTCTGAGCCTGTGGGATGTGAATGCGCGCACGACGCGTTGGACCGGTGCTCTGCCGCTTGGCTCGGCCACCGCTGTGGCTTCCCTTGCTTTCACGCCCGACGGTCGACGTCTGCTCGTGGGGTCCTGGGCGCGCGGAGTCTATGTCGTCCGCGCAAGCGACGGGGCGCCTCTCGCCCTGCTCCGCTCGGTCCGCCGCGGTCCGGACGCGCACTGGGTGGCGGCGACCCCCGACGGCTTCTGGGATGGCTCGGAAGGCGCCGAGAGCATCTATGGTCAGCGGGAGGACAACGGCACGGTCGCGGCCCTCGATGAGGCGATGCACAGCCCGGAGAAGGTGCGCGAGGCGTTGGCGGGAGGAACGTAGGCCGGGCGTCCCTCCCTGGCTGTGCCGCGCTGAATCCGACCGGCGGCTGAAACATCCTTCGCCCGATCGGGTCACTTGGGGGCAGGTGGTGTGTCGAGGAGGTACGCCGATGTGGCTCCGGAGGCTCCTCAGCGTTCTGTCCGTAGGGTGCGTCGTAGTCCTGCTGCCGGCCGCCTGCGTTCGATGCAACCGGGCCACGGATCCCGCGCGCCCGGGCGGGCGCGGCAGCGCCGCCGGCCCTCCGTTCCTCGATCTCATCGAGAGTTCGCGCGCCCATCACTGCTGGATGAGCGCCGATGCGACGCTGCTCGCGCATGTCGGCGTTGAGGGCGAGATTCTGGTGCGGAGCCTGGCGACAGGCGAGCCGCTGCGCAGGCTCGGGACCCATGGAGACCCCTTGGCTGACATGGAGTTCAGCCCGGACGGCTCGTTGCTTGCCTCCATACACCGCTCGGGCGAGGTGCTGCTCTGGGATCTCGCTACCGGGGAGTGCTGGCGCGCCGCTTCGGTGGGTGGCGACGGCTCGCCGGCCTACTATGCTTCCTGGTCTCTGGGCGCGGAGACGGTGTCGGTGGGTCTGCCCGGCGCGGATTCGGGGTACGACCTCTACGGTGCGGCCGTGTCGGGGGTCGCCGATCTTCTGCGCTTCAGTCCCGACGGCGGGCTGCTCGCGGTGGGGGGATCCGGCGTGGTGGTCTGCGATGTGAGTAACGGCGAGGTGCGGGAACTGGAGCGCCCCGTGGTGAGCGGCGGCCACTTCGTGTTCGACGTCGCCTTCATCGCCGACGGGGATCAGGTTGCGTCCCTCGCGATCGCCCTCGACCCGCCCTGCTTCTCCTGCTGGCATCCGCACCCATCACTGCTCCGCGTGCACGATATACATGGCGAAGCTGCGGCCGTCGAGCCCGCTGAGCCCGCTGAGCCTCGCGAGCATGCCGGGTGCGTTCCTCTAAGCTTGTCCCCGGACGGTCAGTTGTTCGTTGGGGCGACGCCGGCGCAGAGCGACGGCAAGCCTTCCGCCGCGCCCAGCTACGGCGTGTACAGCGTAGCGGACCAGAGCCTCGTGACCGCGCTGGAGCGGCCCGCGTCGGAGGATCCGTACGAAGTGAACCCCGTATGCCAGAGGCCCGGGGGCTGGTTGTGGTCTGCCGACGGCTCCCTGCTCGGGGCCCATGAGGAGCGACGCTGGGCCGGCGTGTGGGACCTCCGCACGGGGAGGCTGCGGTCCGCCGGCGGGGACGCGTGCGACCGCTTGCTCGGCTTCACCCCATCGGGAGACCTGCTCGGCGTGCGCCGGGAGGACGCCTGTTGCCGCATCATCGCCCTGGGGGCCGAGGAGGCGCTGCGGACGCTGCCCACCGGGAGCGCTGCATCGGGCCTGCTCGCAACCGCTACGGTGGCCGAGGACGGTCGCCATGTCTACGCCGCGAGCCTGCAGGAGGCCTGGGCGCTCGACACCGGGGAACTCGCCGCGATTGACGACAGGCCTCTCAACCCGGCGGACCGCCCGATCGCGGTGATGTCGGGCGGGCGAAAGCTGTACTGGCTTGCGCCTGCGAACCGCGGAGCGGGGGGCCGTTTGGGCGTCGGGCGCTCGCGGGCCGACGCGGCGGCGCTCCCTGGACTCGGCGACGTGGATCCGTCGCTCCTGGCCGACCAGCCGCTGGTCGCGCTCTCTCGGGACGCATCGCGGATCGTGGCAAGACTCCCGGACGAACGCCTGGCCGTCTGGGACGAGACCCCAGCGTCGGAGTGGACTGAAGCAACCGTGGTCGGAACCGGGCGTGACCGACAGGCCCGCGGCGCGCTCGCCCTGTCGGACGACGGTCTGACGGCGTGGACCCTGGTCGAGGACGGGGCTCTCACGTGGTGGGATCTGTCCGATCTCTACTCGGTGACGACGAGGGTTCTTCGCGGGTCGGAGAGCGCCTACGACGTATCGGGGTTGACCCCCCTGCCGGACGGGAGGCTTCTTCTCTGCAGGTATGACAAGGCGATCCGGATCGTCGCGCCCGACGATGCGGCGCAGGCCGTCGAGGTGAGCGTCCCCCTGTCCGCAGCAACGCGTCTAGTTCTGAGCCCGGACCGGACGCTCGCCGCCGTGTCCGGCCGCGGGGGCGAGGTCTGCGTTCTCGATGTGGCGACATGGGAGGCCCGCTGGAGCCGCGATGTGACGGAGTCGGATGCACCGGCGGTCGCCTGCGGCTTCAGTCCCGACAACGGCAGAGTCCTGGTCAACCACTTCTGCGCTCAAACGGAGGTGTTGCGCGCCGCCGACGGCTCGCTTCTTGTCACGCTCCGTCCCATCGAGCGCTACGACCAACATGACTGGTTGGCCGTGACCCCCGACAGCTTCTGGGACGGCTCGGAAGGCGTCGCGAACCTGCTGCGTTGGGAGACCTCCGAGGGCGTGGTGGGAGAGCCTGTAACCTCCCGCATGCACCGCCCGGAGAAGGTGCGGGAGGCGCTGGCGGGAGGAACGTAGCGCGCGTCGGAGCGGCGGCGGTTCCCTAACC
>CAZCER010000178.1:0-8772 GCA_964497385.1 uncultured Armatimonadia bacterium
CGGATCCATCATCAGCGTCTCATCGATGTCGACGATGATCGGGATGGCCCCCGCCGCGAGCACGCCGATCGCGGTCGCCATGTACGTGCAGCACGGGACCGCGACCTCGTCGCCCGGACCAATCCCAAGCCCCACGAGCGCCGCGGTGAGGGCCGTCGTCCCGCTCGTGGTCATCGTGCAGTGCTTCACCCCGAGCGCCTCGGCGTAGCGCTTCTCGAACCGCTCGCACTCGCCGCCCTCATGGTATCGGAACAGCTCACCCGACAGGATGACCCGCGCGACCGCGTCGACTTCCTCTTGTCCCACTCGCCACATGAATGGTGGCCTCCTGTTCCGTTCTGGCAGTGTGCAGCACACCCGCCCTCGGGTGGGAGCCTGTCCGGTCTGCCCGGGAGTGGCGACCTGCCGGTCGCGCCCTACGGTTCGGACCGAGACGGTCCGACTGCCCCGTGGCGCTTCCCTTCGCCCCGCGGAGGGACAGCGCCTGCCGATGCGGAACTGGTCTCTACGCCCGCGCGGCGGGCACGCACACGATGGAGAAGAGGGAGCGCCATGAAGGTCGGTATCAGTGGACTCGTCACCCCGCGCGAATGGAGCTTCGAGGAGACCCTGACGAAGATCAAGGCCGCCGGCTACGAGGCGTTCGAAGCCATCATCACCGACGACGGACCGGTCACCGTGGACACGCCCGACGCCGAACTGCAAGCGCTCGCGGCGAAGGCAAGCGAGATGGGCATCGAACTCGTCTCCGTCTGCCCCGCGCAGTCGAAGGTCCCGGTGAATCTGCTCAGTGACGATGAGTCGGAGCGCCAGGCGAGCGTCGAGTTCACGAAGCGTATGCTGAAGACCACGGCCGCTCTCGGGATCGACTGCATGCTGCACACGCTCGGGGGCCTCGCGCCGGACCTCCTGTACGATGTCGCCTTCGAGCGGGGCGTGAAGTCACTCAACGAACTCGCGCCCTACTGCGAGGAGGTCGGCTGCGCGATCGCCGTCGAGTACGTCTGGAACAAGTTCCTCAACAGCCCGCGCGACATGAGGGACTTCCTCGACGCCGTCGGCAGCCCCCGGGTCGGCTTCTACTTCGACCCGGCGAACATGTGCATGCACAACCACTCCCACCAGTGGGTGCGGATGTGCGCCAAGCACGTGAAGCGGGTCCACGCGAAAGACTTCAAGATGGAGGGCTGGTCGACGATCGGCTTCCCGCGGCTCCTCACCGGGGACGTGGACTTCCCGCGCGTGATGGCCGAACTCCGCGCCATCGGCTGGGATGGGTCGCTCACCAGCGAGGTCGGCCTCGGCGACGCCACCCTCGAGGAGACCGCCGCCGACATCCGCAAGATCATGGCGATGTAGGGTCGCTTCGCGGGCCGGATGGCCGGGACTGCCGTGAGGAGGGAGTGGTCCAGCCGGCCGGCGGCGCCGCGCTCTTCGGGGCGCCCAGGATGTGAGGACAGCGGACCTCGTCACCGCAGCACGCCCCAGAACCGCGTAACCGGCCGTGCATCATCGCGTGTCCGAGAGAGTAGTGCCTCCACCCCACCTCGAGCATGCTACACTGGATGGTCGGCTGGGCCCGCGCGGCACAAGGGATCGACTACGGAACGGCGGCGCGGCATGGCGGTCCGATCCACCAACAGGGCAGTCGACGAGCGCGGTCTCGATGCGCTCATCGCGGCATGCATCGCACTCGGGGCGGCCGACGTGGGTGGTCCCCTCTCGGCGGCTGAAGCGGCGGTTGCGCGCCGAGCGCGACGCGCCACGAACGTACGGGCCCACTTGGTCTCATCGATCCAGGCCGGAAACGACCCATTGGGCGAGGAGTACTGCGCACTACGCGAGGCGGCGGAGCGCCGGTCGGCCGGAGCGTTCTACACCCCAACGGCGCTCGTCAGGGCGATGACGCGATGGGCCCTGGAACGCGAACCCGACCGCGTGGTGGACGCCGGCTGCGGGAGCGGGCGCTTCTCCCTGCACGCGGCGTCAGCCGGGGTTGGCGTGCTCGCCATTGATATAGACCCCATCTCGACCCTCATCTGCCGAGCAAATCTCGCCGCGGTGGGCCAGGATCGCGTCAGGGTGCTTCACGGCGACTACCTTACCGCCTCGATCCCGACGATTGGCGGCAGGACCGCGTACATAGGCAACCCCCCCTACGTCAGGCACCACGCGCTGTCTTGCGACACGAAGCACTGGGGGCGCCGAGTCGCCAACGACCTCCGCTTGCCTCCTCCCGGGCTGGCGGGCCTGCACGTGTACTTCATGCTGGCCACGATGCTCCACGCCGCGCATGGCGATGTCGGGACGTTCGTGACGAACGCGGAGTGGCTCGACGTGGGCTACGGACGCACCGTCCGGCAGGCTCTCCTGGACGGTCTCGGCGGATTGGCCGTTCACCTGGTCGCGCCTGAGACCACGGTGTTCGGAGACGCGATGACCACGGCGGCCATCACATGCTTCGAGGTGGGGGCAGAGCCCGACCACGTCAGCATGCGCGTGCTCCATGGGTTGCCGGGCGCGACCGAGCTGTCGGGCCCCGCGCACAGAGTGCCGCGAACGGTCCTCACAAGCGAGACTCGTTGGTCGGCTCTCTGCCATGCGAAACCCCGCACGCGGCGTACGTCGTCGAGGCGACTCGGCGACCTCGTGCGCGTGAGTCGCGGTGTCGCGACCGGATGCAACGCCTTCTTCGTGATGTCCCCGCACGAGGCGCGTCTCCGCGAACTCGAACCGTGGACGACGCCGGCCTTGACCAGAGCCCGGGAGGTGCTCGGGGCGGCCGGCGTCGTACGAGCCGACGCGTCGAAGAGCGTACTGCTCAACGCCGATCCGGACACCGACCTGCGGTCGAGCGTCTCCGGCGCGTTGCGGCGCTACATCGAGGAGGGAGAGGCGGCGGGCGTATGCGCGGCCTACCTCTGTCAACACAGGAAGCCCTGGTGGCGACTCGACGCCAAGGCCGCCCCGATGGTGGCCACCTATATGGCTCGCCGGCCCCCCGCGTTCGCCCTGAACCCGGACGCGATGCCCTCCGTGAACGTGGTGCACGGCCTGTTCCCTAAGATCCCGATGGCCGCGGAGGAGATGCACGCGCTCGTCGCGTATCTGAACGCGTTCGCATCGGATGTCGCCGGCGCCGGTCGGGTCTACCATGGCGGCCTTCGCAAGCTGGAGCCTCGCGAGATGGAGGCCGTGCCCGTGCCCGACCTCAGCGACCTGGTCTGCTCGACGGGATGAGTGGTCGGATGGCGCGGGCACGCAAGCTGCCTCCTCGCTGGACAACCGACGAACTCGAACGCGAGAGCCTTCGGGCTGTTGAACGCGTCATCGAGACCTGGGATCGCACAGCGCGCTATGTGGAGCTGTTCCACGAACTTCGGCCGATCGTCTCCGGCCTGTTCGACGCCACCGCCAACCTGGAGGCGCTGGATGGACCTCACCTCGTCGCGCGGCCCGACCTCATCGAAGGCGCCAGGTACCTGGCCGCGCCGATTCTGAGTGCCGACGACCTCAGCACGCTCGCGCGGTCGTCCCTCACCCACTCCCAGGTGACCACCGAATCCGCTGAACGCATCGCTGAGGTTCTCCGCATGTGCCTCGATCCCATCCGCTTCGCCTGGCTGGGCGGCTCGCGGAAGCCGAGTCGGGCGGAACTGAAGCACGCCATTGACTGGACCACGGGAGTGTACGCCGCCAACCGAGTCGCCACCGAGCACCGGATCGCGCCGGCAGGCGAGCAGGAGGCGGCTGTGGCCGAGCTGTTGCGCCAAGAGGGATTCGTGGAGGTGTCCAGACGTACGTCGCTCGCGTCGCTCGATGGGCTGAACCGCGGGGAATTCTGCAGGGAGACCTCCCTGGGTGGCGCAAAGTGCGACGTGCCCGTGCGTCTCGACGATGGCCGGCTGCTGGCGCTGGAGTGCAAGGTATCGAACAGCGCCACGAACAGCGTCAAACGCCTGAACCGTGAAACCGGAGGCAAGGCGGAGACATGGCGGAGAGCCTTCGGAGAGCAGGTTGTTACGGCGGCCGTGCTCGCCGGGATCTACAAGGTGACCAACCTCCTCCAGGCGCAGAACGAGCAGGGCGTAGCGCTCTTCTGGCAACATGACCTCGAGCCGCTAAGTGTGTTCGTCGCGCGGAGATAGAGGTCTGCTCCGATGGGAGCGGCACTGCCTCACGAGCACTACTCCCCCCTACCCCCTCAACTCCCCCAGCCTCACCTCGCGACCCTCGGCCGCGGAGCGCATCGCCATCAGGCTGAGTTCCGTGATGCGCACCGCTTCCCCCGCCGTCGTCCCCACGCCCGGGTCCGCGCCCTTGGTCGCCAGGAGGAAGTCGCGGATGATGCAGGTCATGGCGTCCGACTTCTCCGACCACTCCGTGGTCGTGTTGACGAACTTCCACGGGCCGCCCTTCTCGGTGTAGTAAGCGAACTTCTCCGGGCCGTCCGTGAGCACGATCCCGCCCTTCGTTCCGAGCAGCGTGATGCGGAGCGTCCCGGGGTGATGGCTGATCCAGGCGAGGTCGAAGGTGTAGGTGAGGTCACCGGCCGTCCGCGCGAGGATCGTCGAGTGCTCCTCCACGTCAAACGGGACGTTCGCCGGCAAGCCCGTCGGGAAGCCCGTGAACTCCGTCGAGGAGACCGCCGTGATCGCCGGGGAGCCCGTGAGCCAGAGCACCGTATCCATGAAGTAGACGCCCATGTCCATCATCACGCCGGCGCCCGCCTCGTCGCGGTTGTGGAACCAGTGCAGGCCCTCGAGGATGTCCACTCCGGGCCGCCCGCGCCGACGGTAGTAGACCACGGACGCGCGGTAGATCTCGCCGAGGTCGCCGTCTTCCACGTACTGCCGCGCGAGGCTCACCGCGCCGTAGCGGTACCGAGCGCAGAGGAACACCAGCCGCCTCGCGTTCCGCCTGCACGCCTCCACCACGGCGTCGGCCTCGCCCACGTCGAGCACGCAGGGCTTCTCGCAGATCACGTGGTGGCCGGCGTTCAGGGCGTCGATCGACATCGGCGCATGCAGGTTCGGGGGAGTCGCGATCGCCACGAAGTCGAGGCCCGCGAGAGCGAGGATGTCGCGGTAGTCGGTGCAGACGGCCGTCTCCGAGTCCCCGAACTCCTCGGCGCGCGCCTGCGCCTTCTCCTCGACGAGGTCGCACGCCGCCACGAGCTGCACGTTGTTCGCCTGGAAGCCTCGCAGATGCGCCGGACTGATCGCCCCACACCCGATGATCGCCGCCTTCGCGCTGTACGCCATACGCGGGCACTCCTCTCGCGTCCCGCGCCGTCCCCCGCGCGCGGGCTCACGCCGGAGTTCCACCCTGGCGCGCGCCCACCTGCAGGGACGGCCCGTACGCCACTCGGCCCGCCGGCCTCCGTATGGAGGGGCGGGCCGAGTCAGGGGTCGTGTCTCCGCGCCGAGCGCGGATCGTGCGGCCTCTAGGCGCTCGCTGCGGCGATACCGAGCAAGGCGCCCAGCACGGCGACGACGACAAGTGCGGCCGCGCCGCTGACAAGGTTGATCTTCTCGATCACTGCTGGCACCTCCCGTGCGTTGAACATTGGGTCGCGCTCAAGCGCCGAGGGCGGAGAATAGCACTCCGCATAAGGGCTGTCTAACTATTTCTTTGTTAAGACTAACTCGCAGGAATTGCGGCTTGCGACAACCAATACTTGGCCCCATCCCTGGAAGGAGGGCGCCCGATGAAGCTGGGCTGCTGCGCCTACTCCTATCGCGACAAGCTGACGAGCGGGGCCATGACGTTCGAGGGGTTCCTCGACCAATGCGTGGACCTCGGGTTCGACGGCGTGGAGATCACCTCGTACTACCTCAACGAAACCGATCGCGCCTCGCTGAACGCCCTGAAGCGGGCGTGCTTCGCGCGCGGGCTGGATGTCTCGGGTGTGGCGGTGGGGACGAACTTCTGCCAACTCGACGATGACAAACGCGCCGCGGACATCCGCAACACAGCCGAGTGGATCTACCGCGGGGCCGCGCTCGGCGCCCCGTTCATCCGCGTGTTCGCGGGCCCGGTCCCCGAGGGCGACACGGAGGAGGCCGCGTTCGACCGTTGCCTCGCATGCCTCGAGGATGTCATCGAGCGGGGCGAGAGGCACGGCGTGGTCGTAGCGCTCGAGAACCACGGCGGGGTGACGGCGACGGCCGCGCAGGTCGAGAAGCTCGTGAAGGCCATCGGCCCGACCCCGTGGTTCGGCGTCAACCTCGACACCGGCAACTTCCGCAACCCCGATGAGGAGTTCGCGGCCGTGGCGCCCTACGTCGTCACCGTCCATGCGAAAGCCAAGTACACCTCCGTCGCCGGCGAGCGCACGGACGTGGACTGGACGGGCCTCCGCGCTGCGCTCGAGGCGGCCGGCTATCGCGGATACCTCAACATGGAGTACGAGGAGCCCGAGGACTGCATGATCGGCGTGCCGGCGCTCATGGAGAAGCTGGTGGCCGCCTTCCGGGGCTGAGGCGAGCGCGGGGCAGGTTTCTTGGCCGCACGCAAGGAACAGGACGACGGGGTTCCCACGTCATCCGGCGCTTGGGCCGATGACCGTCCTCCCCGCACGGGGAAGGAGCGCCACGGTTGCCTATCGTGCTAGCGATCGCCCTTGCGGCGACCCTCCAGACCGGCGACGTCCCGGAGGACCGGCTCGCCCGGATCGTGGAGGCGGCCGGCAAGGTCACCATCGAGATCCCCGTCTTCGAGGGCGGCGAGGGGATGGACTTCTTCCTCGAGTGCGCCCGCGAGTACGAGCGCGAGCGCCCCAATGTGACCGTGAATCTCTACGGGGACCCGCGCATCAAGGACAAAGTGCAGGTGCGGATCCTCGAGGGCAGCATGTTCGAGGTCACCAACGCCTTCATCAACTACTGGCCCCTGATCCGAAACGGCGACGTCCTCCCGCTCGACCAGTACCTCGACGGCCCCAACTGGGAGGGCGACAACACCTGGCGCGGCTCGTTCCTGCCCGGCTCCCTCGACGTGTACAACTACGAGGATCAGCTCTACGGCATCCCCTTCATGTACGCCGTCCAGGCCATCTGGTACAACAAGGGGATGTTCGAGGAGCATGGCTGGCGGAAGCCGACCACGTGGGATGAGTTCTTCGCCCTCTGCGACGAGATCGAGGCCGCCGGCATCCCTCCGCTCGCCTTCCAGGGCCGCTACGTCGGCTATGCGCAGGCGATGATCGAGGGCGCCTATTACCACTCGGCCGGTCGCGAGCGGCTCTACGGACTGAAGCGCATCGAGCCCGGCTCTTTCGACTGCCCGGAGTTCGTCGAGGCCCTACGCATGGCGCAGAGGGCCTCCGACTACTTCGAGGACGGCGCCATGGGCATGAGCCACACCGAGGCGCAGATGAGCTTCTTCAACGGCGGCGCGGCCATGATCCCGTGCGGCTCGTGGCTCAAGAGCGAGATGCTCGGGAAGATCCCCGACGGCTTCCGGCTGGGGTCGTTCAACATCCCCATTCCCTCCGAGACGCGGCAGGATCCGGGCGCGATCGCGGTCGGGACCAACTACTACTTCACGATGGCCAAGTCGGCCCACCCCGAGATCGGGCTCGACTTCCTCCGGTTCATGACCTCCCGCGAGCAGGCCGCGAAGTTCTCGAAGATGCGCGACATCCCCACCGCCGTGCGCGGAGGCTCGGACGTCACCGAGGACATGGCTGAGATCATGGCCATGATCGAGAACGCCCAAGAGGTCTACGGCGTCGCGCCCGGCGAGGGCTACCCCGAGATGGTGCAGTACTGGACCGACAACATCTCCAAACTCCTCAATCAGAAGGGCAAGAAGGACGCGACGCCCGAGGTCCTTGCGAAAAAGTGGGAGTCCGACGCGGCGGGGGTGCGCGACCGCAAGGAGAACCCCACCAAAGTCAGCATCCGCCACACCCGGGAGCCCTTCATCTTCATCGGGCTGCTCCTGCTCGGAGTGGCGTACTGGGCCGCGAGCACGCTCCGGATGAAGCGGAAGCGCGGGCCGTCGCAGCCGGATCCCGAGGCGCCCGCCTCGTCGCTCCGGCTCCGGGCCGGCAACATCCTGCTCTTCGTCGGGCCCGCGTTCGCGCTCTACACGGTCTTCGTGATCGTCCCCTGCCTACGGTCCTTCCAATGGAGCCTCTACGACTGGGACGGCATCACGCCGAACATGACCTACGTGGGGTTCACGCACTTCAAGCGGCTCCTCTGCGACATGGACCACTTCTGGGTCGCGATCAAGAACAACCTCTTCATCATGTTCGTGGTCCCGGCCGTGGTGCTGCCCCTCTCGCTCTTCCTCGCGGCGTGCATCAGCCGAGGCCTCTGGGGCTCGACGCTGTTCCGAATCGTCTTCTTCTTCCCGAACATCCTCGGCGTCGTCGCCGGCACGCTCCTCTGGCTGCAGATCTACAACCCGAACGGCGGCCCCATCACCGCTCTCAACACGGTCCTCGCCTGGATCGGGCACGGCTTCCTTTGGGTGGACGGCGGCCTGGACAACGCCGGCCTGGCTTTCCTGAGCGGGCCCTTCGCGTGGCTCGGGACGAGGCTCTCCGCATTCGAGAACTGGGTGTGGCTCCAGCCCGATCACCTGTACAAAGCGCTCATCCCCATGTCGGTGTGGGGCGGCTGCGGCTTCAACATGATCCTCTTCCTCGCCGCCATGGAGAGCATCCCCACAAGCCTCTACGAGGCCGCGGACCTCGACGGCGCCTCCGCGTGGCGGCAGTTCTGGACGATCACCTTCCCGCTCATCTGGGACGTCCTC
>CAZCER010000179.1:0-8770 GCA_964497385.1 uncultured Armatimonadia bacterium
ACCGGCGAGCGCCTCAACCGCCTCTTCGAGGACTACACGGTCTACGACATGACCCTCTCGGCCGATGGAAAGCGCCTCCTCGTCGGAAGCCGGCACAAAGCCACAGAGCGCGACGCCGAGACGGGCGAAGAACTCCATGCCTACAGCGGTCACCACGGCCACGCCGTCCCGTCGGTCTCTTACTCCCCCGACTTGGCGCGTCTTCTCACCGGCTCGCGAGACGGCTCGATCCGCATCTGGGACCGTGAAGGGTCTGAGCCCGCGGTGCGCTGGACGGCTCACCAAGGCCATGTCACAGGCATGCGCGTCTCGCCGGACGGCGGATGGGTCGTTTCCTACGGCGCGGGCCTCTTCGCCCAGTCCGACGCTCGGACGGGCCAACCGCGCATTCCTTGGGACCGCCACTCCGGAGCCGTGACGTGCGCCGCGTTCGACCCGACGGGCGGACGCGTCGTCAGCGCCTCGTCGGACGCGACCTTTCGCGTCTGGGACCCGCGCTCCGGCGAGTCTCTCCTGTGCGTCGAATCGGTCGGGCTCGGCGTCTACGCCGCGGTCGTTTCCCCCGATGGCGGCCGCGCGGCGATCGGGTGCAAGGATGGGCTTGTGCGGGAGTACGATCTCGGCTCCGGGGCGCTCCTTCGCGAACTGGCCGGCCATCGCGGTTACGTCCGCGGCGTTGCCTACACCCCCGGCGGAGACCGGCTCCTCAGTTGCGCCGACGACGGATCGGTGATCGTGTGGTCGTCCGAACGCGGCGAACCCGAGGGTCGCCTGCTCGGACACAAGGGCGGAGTCCTCGCCGTCGCGATCTCCCCCGACGGCCGCGGCGCCGCGACGGCCGGGCGCGACGGAACCGTCCGGATCTGGGACATCGAGACGCGAACCGCGTCGCACGCGCTTGAGGCGCATCGCGGATGGGTGGAGTGCGTCGCCTTCGCCGGCGACCGCAGCGTTGTCTCCGCGGGGCGCGACGGTCGCGTCGCGCTCTGGGACGCTGAGGCCGGGACCCTTTCGCGCGCCATGGCGCACGGCAAGTGGGTCAAGGCCCTCGCCCTCTCCTCGGACGGAACGCGCGCGTGGTCGGCCGCGGACGATGGGGAGATCGTCGAGTGGGACACGGTGAGCGGGGCGCAGGTCGCGCGCCGAGCGGGGCATCAGGGCGGCGTCCGGTCCTTGACCGCGTCGCCTGACGGTTCACTCCTCGTCAGCGCCTCAACCGACGCCTCGCTCTTAGTGTGGGACCTGGCGCGTTTCGCTCCTTAGCGGACGCGGGCCGACGGAAGGGCACGGGACGCGTGGCTGACAGCGCCGCCCAGTCATCTTTCAACGTGGTCGCTCCGCTTCGGGTGGACCTCGCGGGGAGTTGGTGCGACTGCCCCCAGTACACCGACCTCTCGGACGATGCGGCCACGCTGAGTCTCGCGGTCCTGCCAGGGGCCAAGTGCGTCGTCCGCTCCGGCGCGGGGGCGACGCGTCTGACGCTCGCGAGCCCCGCGGGGCTTCCGGTCGGGAGCGGACTCGGATGTTCGGCGGCGCTCTCCGTGGCGCACGTCGCGGCGGTCCGTCGCGGCGCCGAGAGGAGTCTCCCCGAGGGCGGCGCCCGCGCCGAGATCGCCGAGGCCGCGTTTCTCTATGAAGGAGCCCTCTCCGGACAGCTCACCGGCAGGCAGGACCACTACGCCGCGGCGTTCGGCGGCCTGCGTCTCTACCTCTGGGGACTTACGAGCGGGGAGCCCCACGTCGACGCCGAGAGCGTCGCCTACGAAGCCGGCGTTGCGGAATGGCTCGCCGACCGCCTCAGCGTCTTCTACACCGGACGCCGCCGTCTGAGCGGACGCGTGCATGAGAGCATGTGGGCCGAACTCACCGACGCCCGCCTCGCGACCCTCCGCGCCCTGGCCGACGGCGCCCGCTCCGCGGCGCGCGCGATCGGCGCGGCGGACGAGGCGGCTCTCGGCGCCCAAATGGATGAGCAGCGGCGCCGCATCGAAGCGCTGTGCCCGGCTGCGGCCGTCCCCCACCTCGACCACCTGGCCGACGTGCTGGGCCAGGAGGCCGCGCTGGGCGCCAAGGCCCTCGGAGCGGGCGGAGGCGGCTGCGTCGCGGTGCTGCATCCGGCGGAAGCGCGTGAGCACGTTCGACGCGACGTCTCCGCCGCTTTCGGTTGGTCGGTCTGGCCCTTCCGGCCCGCCCCCGAGGGCGTGACGTTTGCGCAGTCGGAATCGGAGACGGAGTAGCCGGATGGCGGATTGCCTGCTCGCGCTTGACCAGGGCACGACCAGTTCGCGGGCGATCGTCTTCGACGGGTCCGGAACCGCGGTGGTCAGCGGCCAGCGCGAACTCACGCAACGCTACCCTCGACCCGGGTGGGTCGAGCAGGACCCACGTGAGATCCTGCGGACTCAGATCGAGTCGGCGCGCGAAGCCCTCGCGCTTGCGCGGCTCGGCCCCACCGACGTCGCCGCCATCGGCGTCGCGAACCAGCGTGAGACCACGGTCGTCTGGGACCGTCACACCGGGGAGCCCGTCACGAACGCCATCGTGTGGCAGTGCCGCCGCACGGCGTCGCTCTGCGAGGACCTCCGCGCTCGCGGCCTCGAGGAGGTCATCCGCCGGAAGACGGGACTGGTCCTCGACGCCTACTTTTCGGGCACCAAACTGAAGTGGATACTGGAAAACGTCGCCGGGGCCGCGGCCCGAGCCGCCAAGGGAGACTTGCTGTTCGGCACGGTGGACGCGTGGCTGATCTGGAACCTCACGGGCGGCGTCCACGCGACCGACCCCTCAAACGCCTCCCGCACGATGCTCTACAACATCCACGAAGGGTGTTGGGATGAGGAGCTGCTCGCTGAACTCGGCGTCCCGTCGTCCATGCTGCCCGAGGTGAAACCGTCCGCGGGAGTGCTCGGCGTCACGCGCGCGGATGCGCTCGGCGGCTCGATCCCCATTGCGGGCGTCGCCGGGGACCAACAGGCGGCGCTCTTCGGGCAATGCTGCTTCGACGAGGGCTCCGCGAAGTGCACCTATGGCACCGGATGCTTCCTGCTGATGAACACCGGCCTGAAGCCGGTGGCCTCGGAGCATGGACTCTTGACCACGGTCGCGTGGGATCTGGGCAACGGCTTGCGGTACGCGCTCGAGGGAAGCGTCTTCGTCGCCGGAGCGGCGATTCAGTGGCTCCGAGATGAACTGGGACTCATTGACGCCGCCGAGGAGACGGAGACGCTCGCGGAGTCGGTCCCGGACACCTGCGGGGCCTACCTCGTCCCGGCGTTCGTTGGCCTCGGAGCCCCGCATTGGGACATGACGGCTCGCGGCGCCCTCGTCGGCCTGACGCGCGGAGTCACCAAGGCGCACCTCGCTCGCGCCGCCCTGGAATCCATCGCGTACCAGACCGCCGAGGTGCTCGAGGCCATGTGCGCGGACACGGGGAAGCGCCTCCGCGAACTCCGCGTCGACGGCGGGGCCGCGCGGAACGACTTCCTGATGCGCTTCCAGGCCGGGATCCTCGGGACGCCCGTTGTGCGCCCCTCGGACACGGAGACCACCGCCCGAGGGGCCGCATGCCTCGCCGGCCTCGCCGTCGGCTTCTGGCCGAGCCCCGAGGCCCTTCGCGCTCACCGCCAGGACGACGCGCGTTTTGAACCGGACTTGGCCGACTCCGAGCGCGAGCGCCTTCTGGGCGGCTGGCGCCGCGCGGTCGAACGGGCGCGAGGCTGGGACGCATAGGGAGAGACGGGGAGTCCAACAGACCACATGCGACGAAGTGCCCGGCGTGAGCGACGCCGCCCCGTCTGACGCGCGTCCTTGAGCGCTTGATTGGAGTGTAAGCGATGCCGAACCGTCTCGTCGCTTTGGGTCTTCTCCTCTCTATCGCGGCGGCGCCGTGCGCGTTCGCGGAGCCCGCCGCGACGGAGGTCGCCGTACTGCCCTTCGTGGTTCCGCCCGACGCCGACGCTTCACTGGGCTATCGCTTCTGGCTCGGAGCGGTCCAGCAGCTTTACGCCGAGCCAAACCTCCATGTCTGGCGGGACGGGGCCATCGGACGCACGCTGTGGGCCACCGCCGGCCCGGCCGACGGAGATCTGAACGCCGCCCTGCTCGGCGCCCTCACCACGCTGGGCGCGGACTGGGTCTTGACCGGAACCCTCCGCATCGACGAGGCCGGCCTGCCGCGTTGCACGGGGATCGTCCTGAAAGCCGGCGCCGAGGCGCCCACCACGACGCCCGAGTACGTGATCGAGACGCCGGAGGAGACGTCGCGGGCTGTCTCCGAGATGTCGACCCATCTCGCGGCCTTGGTCACCGGCGGCGCGCCCCCCGCCCCCGCCGTGCCCGATGAACAAACCTCCATCGGCGTCTCGGAAGTCGGCGCCGCGCTCGACGCGGCCGTTCGAGCCACGCTCACGGGCGAGGGCGGCCCCGTTCGAGCCCTCGCGAACGACCTGGTGCACCGCGCCGCAAGCGTCCTCACACGCGATGAGGTGAGTCCCCCCTCCGCGGCTTTCGAGGACCTGCTCCGCAGCGCCTTGGCCCTCTCGCCGGCCCACGCCGGCGCGGTCGTTCTGCTCGGCAACATCCATCTCTCGCGTTCGGACTTCTCCGCCGCGCTCGCCGCTTTCGGCTGGGCGGACGAGATCAGTCCCGGCCTCCCGGGCATGGCCGAGCTTCTCGCGGACATCCCCGCATCGCGCGCGTCCGGCGCGAAGATCGCGGAGTGGCGGTTCGCGGCCCTCGATCTGGCCAGGGCCGCGTGCCAACCCGTCCTCATCGGCGCGGAGGCGCCTCCCGCCCCGTCGGCGCTCTCCTCGGACGTCCTCGGCGCCCGTCTCGAGGGGCAAGTCGCTCTGTACGAGTTCGCCACCCACGCTGCGGCGGCCGTCCCCAACCTGCTCGCCCCCGACGCGACGACCGGCGCCCTGATCCTCCCCGCCGAAGGCGCGGCATGGTCGGAAGCCGGAGGGCTGGCCATCACCGGGCAAGGCGTCTGTTTGCGGACCGAGGGGACCTACTCCGCGCTGGCTGACGCGATGAAGGCGACAAGCGAGTTCTCCGTCGAGGTCCTCATTACCCCCGACGACGCGGAGCACTCAGGGCCCGCGCGCATCGTCTCCTTCTCCGCCGACACCGCCGCGCGCAACTTCACGTTGGGCCAGGACGCCGACAAGTACGTCCTTCGCCTCCGCACCACCGAGACCGATCAGCAAGGCACGCCGGCCGCGGAGACGCCCGCCGGCGCGCTCAAGCCCCAGCGTCAGCACGTGGTCGCGACGTACGCCAACGGAGCCGTGCGCCTCTATGTGGACGGAGCGCTTTCGGCGGAGATGGCGCGAGCCGGGGGCTTCGACGCGTGGAGCGCCGACTATCGCTTGGTGGTGGGCAATGAAGACACCCTCGACAGGCAGTGGAACGGGGTGATCGAACTCGCCGCCCTCTACAACCGGGCGCTTCGTCCGGACGAGATCGCGGCACGGTGCGCGGCGTTCCTGCCGGCGCCGTAGCGGGCGTCAGATCAGATCCCAGGTCACGACGTCGTCCGCGTCGATGTCCTGGCGCGCGATGCGTCCCACGACCAACTCGAGGAACTTCGGCGGCACCCCGTAGCCGGGCCGCTTGACGGTGAGCATCTCCGCCGTGATCGTCGTTCCCGCCGGGATGCGGCGCGCGGCGACGATCGATCGCCGCGCCAAGCGGTGGAGTTCCGTCTCCGCCGCCGTGTGACGCTTGATCGGCGAACCGAGCGCCGCCTCCACCTCCCGCACGCCCCGAACCAGCGCGGTCAACTCGTCGGGCTCAAGCGCGAACGGGTGGTCGGGGCCCTTCCGCGTCCGGTCGGTCGTGTAGTGCTTCTCGATCACGCACGCTCCCAGCGCCACCGCGGCGAGAGCCGTGCTTGCCGTCATCGTGTGGTCCGAGAGCCCCACCGGGACTCCGAAAGCCTGACGCAAGGTTTCCATCGCCCGGAGATGCACATCCTCGAACGCCGGCGGGTACCCGATCGCGCAATGGAGAAGGACCACCTGCTCGTTCCCCTCCCCGTAGACGGCGTTCAGGGCGTCTTCGATGTCCGAGAGGCACGCCATGCCCGTCGAGAGGATGACGGGCTTGCCGGTGCGCGCCGCGCGCCTGAGGAGGGGAAGATCCACGATCTCGAAGCTCGCGATCTTGACAGCCGGCTGCCCCACCGCGTCGAGTTCGTCCACCGCCGCGAGATCGAACGGCGTCGACAGGAAGTGCAGTCCGCGCTCCCGGGCGGACGCGAAAAGCTCCACATGCCACTCGCGCGGAAGCTCCAGATCCCGGATGAGGTCGTGCATCGACTTGTCGGTGATCGCGTCCAGATAGCTGGGCCGGGGCGTCTTCGTCGAGTAGAGCGTCTCCGCCGAGTAGGTCTGGAACTTCACCGCGTCCGCTCCCGCCTCAGCGGCGATGCGGATCAAGTCGAGAGCGAGCGCCTTGTCGCGGTCATGGTTCGCCCCGGCCTCGGCGATGAGGTAGCAAGGCGCGCCCTCGCCCACGACGCGATCGGCTATGCGGACGGTGCTAGGCATTTGTCGGCTCCTGTGCGAGATTCTCACCCGGGGTGTTCCGTCTGGGTAGGCGGATGCCCTCTCGCCCCCGAATAAGTACAGGTTGCACGGCGGCGGAGCGCCGGGGCCGAGAGACCGATTCGGCCCGTGAACGCATGGAGGCACGATGCGGGAGGGCCAAACACAGGCTCTGCGAGAGCGTCCGGGACCGGATCGCGCGAGCGAAGCGGCGTCTCAACTCGTCGCCGAACTCCTGGACCTCCCCACCTTCCCCCAGATCGCCACGCGTCTTCTCGACATGACCCAGGACGACTCTAGGTCCATCCAGGACATCGCGAAGGTCATCGAGCAGGACCAAGCCCTTACGGCCAAGGTGCTCCGGGTCGCCAATTCCGCCATGTACGGCTGCAAACGGCAAATCCGCACCATCCAACACGCCACCGCCATGCTCGGCATGGAGAATGTGCGCAAATACGCGCTCACGATCTCCGTCTTTGGCACCCGCAGCTCCTCGGCCGCCACCGACTACGAGGTCAAGCGACAGACGTGGGTCCACGCCATGGCCGTCGCCGTGCTCGGGCGCCTCATCGCGCGTGAGTACGGCTGCGACAACGTCGAGACGGCCGTCGTCGCGGGCCTCATCCACGACATCGGCAAAGTCGTGCTGCAGGTCCTGCGGCCCGGCGACTACGACCTCGTCTCCGAGGTCGCCCGCGAGGAGCACCTCGACCTCATCGGCGCCGAGCGGCGCGTCTTCGGCACCGATCATTGCTCACTGGGGGCCGAACTCGGCCATCGTTGGAACCTCCCGCCCGACCTCGTCGCGGTGCTCGAGTCCCACCATGACATGACGGTCGTGAAGTCCGCCGCCCCCGGCAAGCTCGCGCCCATCCACCTCGTACACCTCTCGAACTTCCTCTGCCACCAGATCGGACTCGCCGGCCACGCCCATGTCCCGAGCCCGGTCGTCGACGTCACCGGTTGGGCGAAGATCGGCATGTCGGTTCCCGACCTCGTCGCGCTCCTCGGTAACGTCCAAGCGGAACTCGAGCAATCGATCGACTACTTCGACTTGGGGCCCGTCAACCTCGCCGAGTACATGGACGGCATGGACGAAGAGGGCCGGCGCATGGTCGCCGAGGGTCTCGCGAGCGAGGAGGTCCAGCGGCAGCTCCGACGCAGGATCGCCGACCTCGCTCTCGTGACCGAGGGCGTCCTTGCCCTCGACACCGACGCCGACGTCGATGAGATCCTCGCGAAGCTCGCCGAGGGCATGCTCGGGCAGCTCGATTTCGATCGCACCGTCGTCTACACCGCCGATGAGGGGCGCGCGAACCTCGAGCCGCGCGCCGTGCACGGGACGCTCGAGCCGCCGGTCGAGACCCTGCCGCGCCTCTCGCTGCTCGACGCGCGGGATCCGGTCGTCGCCGCCGCGCTCGACGGCGCGGCCACACGCCTCCGCTCGGGCCGTGAGTATCAGCCCGGCCAGTCCGAGTTGCTCGACTCGCTCGCCGTGCCGCTCTGCGGACTGGTTCCGCTTCGAGCCGAGGGTCGGGTCTACGGACTTGTCCTCGTCGACAACACCGCCTCCGGGGCTCCGGTCACCGACCACGACATCTCGATCCTGGACACGATCGGCAAGCAGATCGGACTCGCCCTCGACCGGGCCGCCGCCTACGAGCGCTTGGCCGAGCACGCCGAGGAACTCAAGGACCTTGCGTTTCGGGACCCGCTCACCGGCCTCTACAACTTCCGCTATCTCGAAGAGGCCCTCGAGATGGAGATCCAGCGCGCCGAGCGTTACCAGACGCCGTTCTCGCTCCTCATGGTCGACATCGACCGCTTCAAGAGTTTCAACGACAACTACGGGCACCAGGCCGGCGATGAGGTGCTCAAGCTCTTCGCTCGGGTGGCGACCGAGAACCTGCGCGACTCCGACATCGTCTTCCGCTACGGAGGCGAGGAGTTCACCGTCATCCTCCCCGACACCCGCAAGTCGCGGGCCCTCGTTCCCGCGGAGAACCTCCGGAAGGCCGTCGAGCGCGCTTCCCTCAGCGAGATCATCCCGGGCGAGCACGACCTCCGCGTCACCGTGAGCATCGGGGTCGCTTCCTTCCCGGATGACGCCCGCACCCGAGCGTCTCTCATCGGCTTCGCGGACGACGCCCTCTACCGCGCCAAAGAGGGCGGCCGCAACCGCGTCGTCATCGCCGTCCGCCGCGAGTAGGGGCGACCGGCAG
>CAZCER010000180.1:0-8747 GCA_964497385.1 uncultured Armatimonadia bacterium
CAATCGCATGCGGGCGCGAGGAGGTGCACCAGCCAAGGCTTTGTCACCCTCCCTAGATCAGGTCCCTCATGGACATCCCGACAGCGGCGGCCAGAACCGGCGCCATGGCTGCCTGGGCGTCCCGAGGGTACAACTGCTCATCCACGTGAACGGTCCGCAACGGATCGCCCAACTCAACGGGGATCTCCAACTCGCGCTCGAAGAACGCCGCGATGTTGGCGATCCGCGAGGACCCGCCGATCAGGACCAGCCGCTCGACGGCTGTATCCTGATGGCGACTCCGGTAGTACTCCAAAGAACGGCGGATCTCGCTCACGAGGTTCGCCAGAGGCTCCACGAGAGCGTTCCCGATAAGCTGCCGCGTGTAGGCTTCGTCCTCCAGACCGCCGTCCGGAAGGAACCCGCCCTCGTCGGCGAGCCCCGGCGTCGAGTCCGGGATGAAGTCGAAGCCGGCGTCCTCGACGCCCCCCGGCTCCTCCTCGACCTCGAGCACCGGCGCGGGGGCCGGCGTCGCGACGGGAGCGGGCTCGAGCGGCGTCGGCGGCTCGAGCGCGAACTCGTTGGCCGCCGTGGGGTCGCCCAGATCGCCAAAGAAGTCGGTGGCGATCGGCTCGGCGTCCAAGACCATCGTCTGCTCCCCGACGCCGGGGGCGGTGTGGCCGCCGAGATCGCCGACCGAGATGATGATGTCCTCGTCCTCGGTCTTCTGGCCGAGGGTGAGCGTGTCCGCAAGCATCTGGTTGGCCATGAAGTCGCCGTCGTCCTCGGGGAGGTCCAGCGAGACGTTGGCGTAGAGCACTTTGATCTGCTCGGCCTCGGCCATCGTGTCCGGTTTCACCTCGAGGTGAACGGCCTGCGTCAGCTTCTCGCCCGCGATGTCCACCGAACGGGTGAACCGCAGCATGCCATCCTGGACGATGGAGACGTTGGCCGCGCTGTGGCCCACGTCGATCACCATCAGGCAACGCTCCCGGCGCTGTTCCGCCGGAGCCTCGACCAGAGCGATCACCTGCGCCAGCGGCTCCATGTCGAACGCGGCCGGGCTGAGCTTCGCGGCGCGGAGAGCCTCGCACCACGCCCGCACATGGTCTTTCCGCACGCCGGCGACCAGAACGTCCATCGTGTCGCGGCCGTCCCCGCGATCCAGAACGTGGAAGTCCTGCTGGACGTCCTCGTTCGGAGGGAACGGAAGCAGCCGATCGGCCTCGAGCTTCAGGTTGGCCTTCAACTCGCGATCGGTCATCTGCGGAAACGCCTGCACCCGCACCGCGCAGTTCTTGGTCCCGCTCAGAGCGACCGCCGCCTTGCGGGAGGTGAAACCGTGCTGGACGACCATGTCGCCGATGACCTGCCCAAGGCGAGCCGGGTCGATGATGACGCCGTCTACGTACGCGTCGTCCGGGGTTGCCGCCCACGCGAGTCGGACGGCCCGAAGATCGCCCGGGCCACCCGTGATCTCCGCCATCTTGATCGTGCTGGACCCGACTTCAATTCCGACAAGGGAGCCCGCCACGTGGGACTCCTCCCCTCATGCCTCGGGCGACGACACTCATCCAACGCGGACCCGCGAGAGAGACGCGCGAAACACTCACGCGAACCTCCCACCCGACTCCGCGCGGCCCAGGCCGTGCAGCGAGTCTAGGGCGGATCCTTCGCTCTGTCAACGGCGGCCACGCCGCCGTACCGAACCACTCCGCTCGGCTCCACAAAGCGCGAAGCCCACACGGGTACCTGGCCCTGTCTACACTTGCTGACCTCCAGGTATTCGGGCGGGCTCTCGCGGTAACCTGCTTCAGTCGAGCACTCGCATGATGATTCTTTGGGCGACCCCGGAATCCGCCGGAATCGCCCGTCCGTAGAACGCTAGAAGCTCTGGCGGCGGCTTGCCGCCCAGGGCTGGCCGAGGCCGTAGGTCTCGCTCGCGATCGAGGGGACGTTCCGAATCTCCTCAGCGCCCGGCCCCGAGGTCGCATAGTCCGTCGGATGCGGCACGATCCAGTTCAGGACGCTCAGGTAGTCCGCGTCATAGCGGCGATCGCCCGCGCTCGGGTTCGACGTCGACGCCGGATCGAGCGCGAACGGATCGAGCAACAGAACCTCGCCCTTGCGCTCGTGGCCGTTCGTGACCAGATACCGCCCGTCCGCCTGCAGCTCCACATGCACCGGACGGAAGAACGAGAACGTCCGATCGTCGAGGAGCGTGTCGGCGGCGGAGGCGCTCGCGTTCGGCGTGCCCGTGTACTCCGCCGGGTAGGCGGGAGCGCCCCAGGTCGATCCGGCCCAGGTCGGCAGCGCGTCCGGCCCCGGCGCCGCCGGGTCCGGGTTCACGCCGCGCGCAAGCGCGCCCATCGTGGTCGCGTATTCCTGCGCGTCGAACCACCAGGTCGCGCCGTAGCCGCCGGCGTCGGCGGTGAAGGGCCCCGCCCTCGGCGGAAGCGCGAGCACCGCGTAGCCCGGGTACGCGGCGTCGTCCGCGGCCCACGGCCCGGTGGCCGGGTAGTAGGTCACGGGATAGACGCCGTCCTCATCGACGATCGTGATGTAGTAGACGGCCGGATCGTCCACCGGCACGTCCGTCCCGGTCCGAAGCTCGACGTCCACGTAACGGATGCGCTCCAGCTTCTTGAAAGGCACGAGGGCGGGATCGCCCGTCGGGGCTACCCCGCGCACGTAGATGGTCGAGAAGGCCCACTGGATCTGGTCGTCGATCGCGTCGAGCGTCCCGCCTCCAGTGCCGTCATAGAGGCGACCGACCTTCACGACCGAGGCGCCGGGGCCGAGGTTCCGCGGGAACGGGTCCGTCCGGTTGGCGGCGCCGCCCGGGTTGACGAGGTCCTGCAGGTTCTCCGAGTCGCCGGGGACCGTGTTGAGGGCGACGTTGTTCACCGCCGCGACGATCCCCGCGAAGTTCCGACCCGCGAAGCCGACCTCATTGGCGCCGGCGTCGGCGTCGGCGACCTCGAACACCACGTTCGAGAGCGGGCTCCGAACCGGCCAGCATGTCACGTACTGCAGCGCCGGGCCGCGCTCGATGGCGTTGCCGGTCGGGTCCAGCAGCCCCTGGTGCGAGTCCGAGGCGTAGATCAGATGGTACTCGTCCTCGCGCCCGCTGATGGTCTGGGGGTCGGACGGGATCTGCCGCATGAGACCAAGCAGCCGGTTGTTGCCGGTGTCCGCGATCCAGTCGAACTGGAACGACCAGTTCGTGTCCACGCCGCCGTAGCCGATGGAGCCCGTGACCTCCCAGCGGAAGGCGTCATGCGGGCTCGAGATGGTCTGCGCTTCGCCCACGGGGAGGTTCACGTACCACGCGGGTGCGTCGTAGAACGCGATGTAGCCGCCCGGGTCGCCGTTCGAGGCCTGGCGGTAGCGGTTCGAGATCCTCGACTCGATCAGGCCGCCGCGCCCGATCTCGAGGACCTGGTCGTTTCCGCTGTCGCAGACATGGTAGTTCGTCGGCTTCCCGACGTATGCGAGGTTGCGGATGGACGACGGCCTGGAGATGCCCTTGTAGCTGATCTGCGAGGCCGCGAGCGTGCCCGGCAGGACGAGGTTCCCAAGCGACTCGGAAATGCCCGTCGAGGGGATGTCGCGAACCATGCCGCCACCGCTATCGACGGCGACGATCCGGTTCGAGGCGGCGATGACCGTCTCCACGGAGTTGTACCACTGGTAGATCGGCTGGTAGTCGCCGCCCACGGGATCCACGTCAAGCGACGCGGTGAGCACGCCGCCGGCGGTCACGGTCATCGGCGCGCGCGGCGTGTGCGGAGCGTCGTCCATCGCCCCGCGACCGCGGCTCTCTCCGAGAAGATCGTAGCTTGGGTTGCGCGTGTCCCACCACGCGACCCAGGCGTCGGCGGCGCCGTCGTCGTTGTAGACGAACGAGGGCCAGGGAGCCGAGGGCGCGGCGCCCGAGATCGGGTCCGGCCACCACGGCAGGTCGGCGTTCAGCCAGGGCTCGTTGTCCGTGTCCTGGAACGACGCGTCGCGAGGGTCGAGCGTGAAGGTCAGGATCCCGTTGTCGCAGCCCCCGGCGTGGAGGCTGCCTCCGGCCGACGCGAGCCAACCGTGGGCAAGGACCTTGTCCTGGGCGATCACCGGCGGCGCCTCGCTCCGGATCTGCGTGTCGCAGACCTCGGTGTCTCCCGCGACGAAGTCCTCGTTCACGCGCGAGACGATGTAGGTCTCCGAGGTCCCTCCGGCGTCGATCTCGACGCCGGTACCCTGTTGGACGGGCGCGAAGCTCATCACTCCGGCGTCCCAATCCACGTCAAACGGCGTCACCCAGTCGAAGACGTTCGCGATGTTGCCGCCGTCGCGATAGACCTCCAGAGCGTCCGCAACGCCGCCTCCGCCGGCCGGCACGGGATCGGGGCCCGTGTAGCTGGGCCGCGTCAGCGTGTCGTCTACGCGCGCCGACATCGCTGGGTACTGCCCGACGACGATCGGCGGGACCTGGTGGTACTGATGGTGGTACCGGTAGACGCCGTCATCCCCCGCGGTGCTCGGGTCATCGCGTTCCACGACCTCCTGCACCTGGACGAGGATCCGGCGACCCGCAAGCGTCGCGAGCTTGAAGTGGATGGTGTTCGTGGACGGATCGACCCACCAGTAGGTGGGCACGCCGCTCTCCAGCCCGTCGAGCGTCTCGTACGGGATCGGGCGCATCGTCCACGCGTCATAGATCCGCACTCCGTACGGCCGATAGTCCGCGGTGTAGGTCGGGTTGAGGTCGGTCCCGTCATGGGTCCAGTCCCACCGGAGAGGCGGCATCGGGTCGTCCACCTCGCCGGTGCCCTGGTTCAGGGTGACCGAGAGCGACTGGGTGATGTCGAAGGTCGTATAGCTTGAGTACCAGTTCGGCTCCGGCGCCCCGTTGTCCGGGTCATCGGCGTGAAGCGGAAGCTGCGAGGTCCGCACGACGGCGTAGTCGCCCGAGACGGCGAAGGACGGCTCCTGCCACCAGTACTCGGGCAGCGAGCCGAAATCGCCCGGGCTGTGCGCCGCGAACTCGGCGACGTAGGCCATGTGCGGCCGGAGCGTCTCCTGCCAGAACACGAAGGACCCGGCGCCGTCCAGCTCATCCGCGTTCCAAACAGCCGCGCCGGCGGTCGGCTCCGGCTCAGTAGCCAGGTCGTCGTACGCGTCCGGCGGGTAGCCGACGTCGCGAAGGACGTGGAACGTGTCGCCGTTCGAACCCGCCGCGCCTCCGGTGATCGGGCAGCCCACGAGCACCGTGTCGCCGCTCGCGACCGCCACGCGCGAATGGGCGAGGTCGTTAGCGCCCGTCTGCATCGCATAGGTCGGCGGGTCGGTCAGCGAGCGCCGCGTCGGCACATAGCGCCACTTGATCGACCCCGCGTCCGCGGGGTCGATCGGGAACGAGTCCGCCGCCGGGAACTTGTGGTCATAGACGATCGTGACTTCCGCGTCGGCGGGAACGCCTTCCGTGGTCCCGCCGGGGCAGAGTCCGTCGAGGCAGCGGCCGCCGGTTCCGTTCACGAACTCGATCTGCTGCCAGTCATCGTCCCAGCCCGGCACGTCGGGGTCCGGAGCGCCGGCGAACGCCGGGTTGTCGCGCACGAAGTCCCAGTAGACGGGGTCGATGAGCGAGTCGTTCACATAGACCTGCGCCGTGTCGTCGTCCGGCGCCGTACCGGCGTCGCCGTCGAAGCGCGCGAAGTCCCGAACGCGCCAATTGCGGTAACAGCCGCTCACGGGAATGGCGGTTCCCCCGCCGGCGGGGGTCATCTCCCCCGTGGCGGTCGTGCCCACCGGGCGCAGGCGCTCACTCCAGGTCCGAAGCACCACCGCAAGCACCTCGGCGCGGGGGCAGTCCGCGCCGTCCGGCGACACCGGCAGGTACACCGTCTCGTCGAGGCAGCCGTTGTAGGCGTCCTGCACGATCGCGACCGCAGGGCCGCTCCCGGCGTCGGCGAGCGTCCCGTAGAGGCCGGGAACCTCGATGATCCCTATGTCCGTGCCGTCATGGGCGTTGTAGACCTCGACCGTCGCGGAGTTCGACGCGTCGTCGCCGACGCCCACATAGAGACGCCCGCGCGAGTAGGTCAGGCCGGTCGCGTTGTCGTCCAGGCTGAGGGGGCTTGTCCACCCGTCGAACGTCACAGGCAGGTTCGCCGGGTTGGACTCGATCAAGCTGCCCGCCATCGGGATCGCTTCGAACGCGTGAACCTCGTCGTCGACCGCGACGAAGACCACATCGACGATGTACCAGTCCCCGGCGTCCTCGTATGCGGCCTTGCCGATGCACGGGGCGGTCCCGGTCCGGCCGCCCAGGGGCGCGAACCAGAGCACGTCGAAGTCGGGTTGGGCGAAGGCGTTCAGCGGCGCCGGCGGAGTGCCGGCGAAGCCGTCATCGGGGTTCGAGTCCAGGTCGAGATCGCGGCCCTGCACGGCGTCGATGGCCACGAGGTGGAGGTCTCCACCGCCGTCCGGCACGGTCAGGAAGATCACGTTGTTCGCGGTGGCGGCGTAGCTGTGGCCCGCCCCGCTGCCGGCCAAGGAGGTCCACGACGACGCCGGATCGCTCGGGGGAGTCAGAGCCTCCGCCGAGGGCGTGTAGGCGTTCGGCGCGGGAATGCCGACGGCCGCCTGCTGCCGCGGACCGCCGAAGCCCTGGCGGTATTTGCCGGCGAGGCTCACCGCGTTGAGGAAGAGCTTCGCCGAGGCCTGGTACGAAAGGTTCCCGTCGAGCGGGCTGAAGTCGGTGCCGCACCAGTACCCGCCGTTGTTCTGCCCGTTCAGGCCGTTGTAGCCGTCGCCGACGGCGTCCTGGATCGCGCAGCCGATGTCGCCCGCGCACGCGATGATGATGCCCTCGCCGTAGTAGCCCATCGCGACGTACGGCTCGCCGTACTCCGCGTGTCCATGCCCCGGAGCGGTCTCGTAGGCCGTGTTCGCGACGACCGGCGCCATGTCGAGTTCATCGTAGGCGCTGATGCGATAGGTGGTGACGTTCTTGTCGCCGATCTCGTTCAGCTCGTCCTGGCTCAGCCAGTAGGGCGTCGTGATGAGCGGGTTGAGCGGATCGGCGGCCCGTGCGTAGCCCGAGCCCCCGTCGTCGTCGCAGAACTGCAGTGGCGTGAAGAACCCGAACGGCGCTTGATCGTAATCGAAGAGGTTCGTCTCGGTCTGGCCCGCCCCGCCGCCCCAACTCGTGAAGTATGAGAGGCCGAAATAGGCGTGCCCGTCGCCCAGGAAGTCGTTGTCGGCCGTCAGCGGCGCGGGAGGGGTGTTCACGAAGTCCGTGACCGGAACTTGGCCTTCCTCATTCGCGTGGCAGATGCGCATGCCGCCGCAGTCGTCGACCAAGACGATCGCGCCGGCGTCCACGAGCCGACGGAGCAGGTCCCGCTCGGACGGGCTGAAGGCGGTCAGGGAGTGGTTCGTGATGAGGAGAAGATCGTAGCCAAGAAGCGCCTCGAAGTTCTCCTCGGCGAGGAGGACCTCCCAGTACGCCCCGCTCCACTTCGGAACCGGATCCCCGAGCCGCGCCCCGACGGCCCGGCGGGTTGGGTCGCCGGTCGGATCGCCGTTGCTGTAAGTCGGGTCGCTGAAGCCGCCGCCGTTCTCGTAGCGGTAGTCCCACCGCGCCAGCACTTCGTCGGTGACGACCGAGGGCGCGAGAGGGTTCACGAACTCCCAGCTCGACGGCTTCAGGTCCGAGATCTCGAGCACCCAGAAGATGTGCGGGTCGGGGTTCTCCAGATTCAGGCGGCTGGGCGGATCGCCCGGCTCGGTGCGCGCGGACTCCACGAGGAGCTGCGCGACCTTGATCTGATGCTTGTCGCTCGAGTACTCGAACCCCGACGCGAGCGCGGCGGACTGCCATGCAACCGTCGCGATCAGGAGCGCCGCCAGCCCGGTCCCGATACGTATGCCGCGTCTCGAAGCCATACGAGGATCACTCTCCTCATGCGGGGCGGCGGCCACTCGGAGAGAGCGAGCACCGTGCCCGCCTGCATCCTCGTTCATGGCCCGCTGCCGCGCTAACCTGTTCTAGTTGGTCTTACCCGATTGCGGCGCGCCTCTCCCCCCGTCGCTCCGACCTCCCAACGGGAGCCGGGCTCGGCGGGGAAGCCGCCCTGCTTGCGTCCTGCGCTCCTCAAAGCGCGTTCAGTAGGCCAGATCGCCGAAGTAGATCAGATCCGGACTGACCGGAACGCGCGGGAGCCGGAACACCATCTGCACCGTTCCCTCGTCCGGAGCGAACGGGCTCGCCGCGTACGGCGCCACGTCCACGGGGTTGGAGGTCCTCAGACCGCCGTCGTAGGCGTAGATCGGAGGGCACCAGCCGCCGGCCAGCCGCGCGTCGCCCGTGGCGCCCGGAGGCGGCGCGTAGCTGCTCAACGCCGAATCGAGATCCGGGATCGGGAAACACAGCTTGTCCGACCAGTCCGCGACGCACACGAGGTCGGGCGGCAGGTTCTGCGTGACCGCGCCGTAGATCTGCACCTGCAGGTTGTGCCGCCGGTCCTCCGCCCAATCCACCGCGCCGCTCTTCGAGGCGTCGGTGTCCGACGGGAACCAGATCCCGCCGACAACCGCGCCGAGCGGATCGTCCACGATCTCGCCGTCGCCGTTCCGATCGGCCCTGGCCGCGTAGTTGTCGAAGAAGTCCCCGCCGATGACGTAGAAGGAGCCCTTCTGCGCGTAGAAACAGCCCGCCACGGTCATGACGCGCGAGTGCAGAACGTCCCCGCCGGCCCGAACCAGAGGCGGTG
>CAZCER010000181.1:0-8674 GCA_964497385.1 uncultured Armatimonadia bacterium
GCCTCGGTTGGCCTGGATGCCGAAGGCATGGCCGCCCTCGTCGGCGCGCTCCTCGGCGACCTGACGCCGACGGGCGGCCAAGCTGCGGCGCCTGCCGGGGCGGTTCTCGGTCTGGTCCGGATCGCCCAAGACGGCGGTGAGGAGAGCATGTCGGCTCAGGACATGTGGGGCCTCATGGATGCGATGCTCGGTTGGCTGGGCGGTGAGGACCCGGCCTCGGGCATCCTCGGGCGGCTCGCCGTCCCCGCCTCGTACGAGGGCGCCATCGCCACGGTCCTGATCGACGGGCAGCCCTATGAGATCATGCCCTGGGGCCCGCAGGCGATGCTCGCGCTGGCGCACCTCGCCCGCGCGGGCATGCTGATCGCCACGGCCTACGACATGACCGACGGCGGCTGGGACTGGAGCGTCTATCTCGACGATGAGAGCGGCGAGAGCGAGGTCTACGCGGCGAGCCTCGCCGATCTCGACTCGAACGGGGATGGGCTGCTGACCCCCGCCGAGTACGCGCCGGCCGACCCGTTCGGAACGCTCCGCAGCGACGGAGCCGCCCGCCTGGCGGAGGCCGACCAGAGCCTCGCGAAGGCCGCCGTGTGGACGCGGGAAGCGATCGACGGCATGAGCGCGGACGACCAGCTTCCGACCGAGTCGATGCCGGTCGACTGGGAGACGCTCTCCGACATCGTCGACGTCGCCGATGCGCTCCGCACGAGCCCCGTCAGCGTGTCGCTCGACGTGGCCCTCGAGATGGGCGGCGAGTGCACCGTGACGCAGAGCGCTTTCACGGTGACTTTGGAGCCGCTGCTGGCCGGGGAGATCACGGACCTGAAGGACTTCCTCCCGACCCTTGCGAGCGACGGGCAGGGCGGCTGGCTCCCGACGACGCTCCCGGACTCGACCGTGGGCGGTCTCTTCCCCGAGGGCGTGCCTCTGACTCTCATGGGCGCAACAGACTTCCAGCTCACCTCGATCGGCGGGGTCGCGATCCCCTCCGACCCGGACTGGAACCCCTGCGAGTAGGGGCGACCGGCAGGTCGCCAGACGCTGACGCAGAGGACCCGCGCCCACCGGGCCCCGGTGGGCGCGGCGCGTACGGAGCGCGGGCATCTTGCCCGCTCCGCCCAGAGCCCGGCGACCCGCGACGCAGGCCCAGGGCGTCTCGCCCCCGAACCGTCGGCCGTTCGCACCATCCTGGTCGGGATCCACGGAGGAGATGCGGCATGGCGGAGAACGGCGAGCGCGGAGACGTGATGGCCCACTCGGACGGGACCGGCGCGGGAGAGAAGCCCGCGTGGCTTCGGGAACGGCTCGAGTGGTTCCAGGACCTCAAGTTCGGGATCATCCTCCACTGGGGACCGTACTGCCAGTGGGACTGCTGCGAGTCCTGGCCGCTCGTGCCCGACGACACGTGGGCGCGGAACGACGACACGCGCTGCTGGACGGAGCGTGGGAAAGACCTCACTCGCTTCCAGCAGGACTACTGGGCGCTCAACCGGACCTTCAACCCACGCCAGTTCGACCCCACGGCATGGGCTCAGGCGGCCAAAGCCGCTGGCATGAAGTACGTCGTGTTCACCTCGAAACACCATGACGGCTTCTGCATGTGGGACACCGCGACGACGGACTACCGCGTCACCGGGCCCGACTGCCCCTTCCGTGACCACTCGCGCGCGAACGTGGTGCGGGAGGTCTTCGACGCCTTCCGCTCGCAGGGGCTCCGCATCGGCTGCTACTTCTCGAAGTCCGACTGGCACAGCCCCCACTATTGGTCGCCGCGCTTCCCGCCGCGAGATCGCAACCCCAACTACGACACGGCGGAGCACCCGGACATATGGGCCGGCTTCGTCGAGTACGTGCACTCCCAGATCCGCGAACTCATGACGGACTACGGACCCGTGGACATCCTGTGGCTCGACGGCGGCCAGGTGCGGCCACCCTCACAGGACATCGACATGCCCCGCCTCGCGGCGATGGCGCGGGAACTCCAGCCGGGGCTCATCATCGCGGACCGCACGGTCGGCGGCGACTACGAGGACTTCGTCACTCCCGAGCACACCATCCCTGACGCGCCGCTCGACGCGCCGTGGGAGTCGTGCCTCACGCTTGGGAGCGGCTGGAAGCACAACCCGCTCGGGATGAGCTACAAGCCCACGGCCCAGGTGCTCCGCGAACTGGTCGAGATCGTCTCCAAGGGCGGGAACCTCCTGCTCGGAGTGGGACCGACCGCGCAGGGAACGTTCGATGACGGCGCGCTCGCCGGGCTCAAGGCTATCGGGGAGTGGATGGACGTGAACGGCGAGGCCATTCACGGCACGCGCCCGATCGCGCCGTACCGCGACGGCGACGCCTACCTCACGAGCAAGGGCGACGCCGTGTTCGCGATCGTCTTCGACGAAGACGGCGCTGACCGGCCGCCGTACGAGCTGAGGCTCTCGGCGCTCCGCCCCGCGCCCGGCACGGCCGTCGAGCTTCTCGGCGGAGGGCTGCTCGAGTGGCGCACCGAGGGCGAGGCCGCGGTCATCGCCTTGCCCGAGGACGACCTGCCGTGCCGGCACGCGGTGGCCGTTCGGTTCGCGGCGCGTTGACACCGCGTTCCGCGCATCTCTATAATCGCGGCACAATGAAGGAGACATCATGTCTCGGATAGCGTGCCAACCGGTTGTTGTACCTGGCCCCGCCACGGTGGGTGCGGGGTAGCGCACGCCCACACGTTCGTAAGCCTCACCCCGCACGCCCGTGTTGTGTGCGGGGTTTTCGCGTGTATGTGTGGGCCGGATCCGACCGAAGTCCCGCATGGGCGGGCACGCGAGAAGGAGGCTTCGAGATGGCTGAAGACAAGGCACGTGGCGGATACCTACCCCAATCGGTGGAAGAGCGCTGGGCGAAGCGGTGGGTGGACGAGGGCGTGTACGCCGCGGCGGGCGAGGGCGGTGAGCCGTTCTCGATCGTCATTCCTCCGCCGAACGTGACCGGCGTCCTCCACATCGGGCACGCTCTCGACAACACCATCCAGGACATCATCGCCCGGTTCCAGCGCATGGCCGGGCGTGACGTGCTGTGGCTCCCCGGCTGCGACCATGCGGGCATCGCGACTCAGGTGGTTGTGGAGCGGAACCTCGCGAACGAGGGCCTCGACCGGCGCGAACTCGGTCGCGAAGCCTTCCTGGAGCGGGTGTGGGACTGGAAGCACAAGAGCCACGCGGTCATCACCTCGCAGCTCAAACGCCTCGGGTGCTCCGTCGACTGGGGCCGCGAGCGGTTCACGCTCGATGAGGAACTCTCGAAAGCGGTGCGCAAGACCTTCTGCGACCTCTACGACGAGGGTCTCATCTACCGCGGCCGGCGCATCGTGAACTGGTGCCCGAACGACCGGACGGCGCTTTCGGACGAAGAGGTGGAGCACGAGGAGCACGCGAGCCATCTCTGGCACATCCGCTACCCGCTGACCGACGGCGAGGGCTTCATCGAGGTCGCGACGACCCGCCCCGAGACCATGCTGGGCGATACGGGTGTGGCCGTGAACCCGGAGGACGAGCGCTACCAGGGGCTCGTGGGCAAGACCGTCATGCTTCCCCTGATGGATCGCCCGATCCCCATCGTCGCCGACGAGCGCGTGCAGCTCGGCTTCGGCACCGGGGCCGTGAAGGTGACCCCCGCGCACGACCCGCTCGACTTCGAACTCGGGCTCACGCACAACCTCGAGCAGATCCTCGTGATCGGCCTCGGCGGCGCGATGACCGAGCAAGCGGGGCCGTACGCCGGCCTCTCTCGCGAGGAGTGCCGTGAGCGCGTGCTTGCCGATCTCAAGGAGCGCGGCGCGCTCGCCGAGATCGAGGACTACGAGCACTCCGTGGGCCACTGCCAGCGTTGCCATACGGTGATCGAGCCCCTCGTGTCCGCGCAGTGGTTCCTCAAGATGCAGCCTCTCGCCCAGGTGGCGATCCAGGCCGCGAAGTCGGGCGAGGGCCCGCGGTGGCGGCCCGAGCGCTGGGAGAAAGTGTACCTCGACTGGCTCGAGAAGCTCGGCGACTGGTGCATCTCCCGGCAGCTCTGGTGGGGCCACCGCATCCCCGTGTGGAAGTGCCTCGACTGCGGGCATCAGGACGCCTTCCGCGAGGACCCGACTCAGTGTCCGAAGTGCCAGTCCGAGCGCTTCGTGCAGGATGAGGACGTGCTCGACACCTGGTTCTCGTCCGGCCTCTGGCCGTTCTCGACCATGGGCTGGCCCGACACGGAAGCCGCCGACTACAAGCGGTTCTTCCCGACCTCGGTGCTCGTGACCGGCTATGACATCATCTTCTTCTGGGTCGTGCGCATGGTCACGATGTCTCTCAAGATGACGGGCAAGGTTCCGTTCGAGACCGTGTACATCCACGGCCTGGTGCGCGATGAGCAGGGCCGGAAGATCAGTAAGTCGCTCGGCAACACCGTCGACCCGGTGGAGATCATGGAGGAGTACGGGGCGGACTCGCTCCGCTTCGCTCTCACCTCGCTCGTGACCGGGGGGCAGGACATCTCCTTTGGGGAGAGCCGGCTCGTGGGGGCGCGGAACTTCTGCAACAAGATCTACAACGCGACCCAGTTCGCGAAGATGAACCTCGAAGGCTTCGAACCGACCGGCGCCCCCGACCTCGCGAGCCAGGACTTCGAGGGCCGCTGGATCCTCAGCCGCACCGCCCGGGCGATCCACCGCGTCACCGAGGCGCTCACGCGGATGGAGTTCTCCGTCGCGGCCGACGCCGCGTACCACTTCTGGTGGTCGGAGTTCTGCGACTGGTACATCGAGATGTCGAAGGTCCGCATCTACGGCGCGGACTCGGAGGACGCATCGGCTGACGCCAAGGCCGCCCGCGAGCGCGCCCGCCAGAATCTGCACTGGGTGCTCTCGGCCGGGCTCAGGCTGCTGCACCCGATCATGCCCTACATCACCGAGGAACTCTGGTCGGAGCTGAATGGCTCCGCCGGCTACATCGGACGCGCTGCGTGGCCCGAGGCGCACGAGAGCTGGTTCGATGAGGCGGTCGAGGCCCGGATGGACGCCTGTCAGGCCATCACCCGCGCGATCCGAACGCTCCGCTCGGAGAAGGGCATCGCGCCCTCGGCGCGTGTTCGCGTGGCTGTGCGTCCGAGTGGGGAGACGGCTTCGGCCGCGCTGGCCGACGCTGACGACCTGATCCGTAGCCTCGCCCGCCTTGACGACCTGACCGTGCTCGCCGCCGACGCGCCGAATCCGGAGAAGACGCTCGCCGCGATGTCGGAGGAAGGCTCCGAGATCTTCCTCTTCGCGGAGGGCGCGATCGACCTCGACAAGGAGCGCGCGCGCCTTCAGAAGGAGATCGAGGGCGCCGAGAAGCGGCTCGACGGCGTGCGCGCGAAGCTCGGGAACGAGGCCTTCACCGGCCGCGCCCCCGCCGATGTGGTCGAACGTGAGCGCGAGCGCGAGAAGGAGATCGCGGAGACCCTCGAGCGCCTCCGCGCCACCCTTGCCGAGATGGGGTAGGGGCGAGCGGACAACGCAGCACATACACCACGCGCCCCGGCCGAGTGATCGGCCGGGGCGGTCTGTCTATCGGGGCGCTGTCTGAGAGATGCTACTCGCCCGCGGGCTTCTCGCCTTCGGCGGCGGCCGGGTCTGCAGGGGCTTCTTCGGCGGGCTTCTCGGGCGCCGCGGCGCTCTCGGCGGGGGCCTCCTCGGCCGGCTTCTCCGCGTCGGCCGCAGGCTTCTCGCCGGACTCGGTCGCGCTGCTCTCGGCGGGGGGCGGAGCCAGGAGTGCCTCGAGGTCCTTCTGGGCCTGGCCGTAGCCGAGGGCGTCGTTCTGCCCGAGCAGCTTCAGGATGCCCTCGAGCGCGGCCTTCTTCTCCTCCGCGCCCTCGGCTCCGAGCTTCACGGAGACGTCGAGCAGCTTGGCGGTCTTCTCGATCTCCTCGCGAGCGGACTTGAAGTCACCCGACTTGGTGAGTTCGAGGGCCGCCTTGAGGTCGGAGTCGGTCAGAGCGCCGAGCATCGTCGCGGCCTCTTCCTTCGCCGTGTCCTTGGGCGCGGAGCGGCCAAGGACCGGCATCCAGCCGCCCTCGTCACCCTCGCCGTCGCCCTGGCCGACGCCAAAGATGAGGACCGCGGCGACCGCTGTCGCGATCACGGCCCACAGAAGCACGATGATCATGCCGATGGGCGCGCTCTTCTTGGGCTTCGGGGCCGGCTTGCTCTTCTCTTCGTCCTTGAGGAACTCGTCGCTCATGCGGATCCGCTTCCCTTCCACGCTTTCGATTCCAAACCCGGTTTGGCGCAACGAATACGCCGTGAGGGCCGGCGCCTCCTGCGTACGGGCGAGCCTTCACGGTCCCACAACACTCGGACGCCCGCCGACGGGTGGAAGGACGAGCGGGTCCCGGCCCTGAAGTAACCTCCCTACGGGGCGAACGGCTCCGCGCGAACCGAAAGGAAGACCTGAGATGCCCAAGAACTCCGTCTATTGCCCCGACCTGCCCAAACCGGCGGCGCCGTACTGCCACGCGGCCGTCGCGAACGGCTTCGCATACCTATCGGGCATGCTCTCGCAGAACCGCGAGACCGGCGAACTCGCGCTGGACGACATCCGCGCCCAGACCGAACGCATTCTCTCGAACATGGAGGTTCTGGTCGGCCACCTGGGCGCGACCATGAAGTCGGTCGTGAAGACGACCATCTTCCTCAAAGACATGGGCAACTTCGGCGCGGTGAACGAGGTCTACGGCCGGTTCTTCGCCGACGAGCCGCCCGCTCGGAGCTGCGTCCAGGTGGCCCGGCTGCCCCTCGACGCGGATGTCGAGATCGAGGCCGTGGTCGCCCTGTAGTGGAGCGCGGCGCGCCCGGCGCGCCGCTGGGAACGATCGCACCGTGTCCGAGGAGCGTCTGGTACGCCTCAACAAACTGCTCTCGCAGCACGGCGTCGCGTCACGTCGGGCCGCGATGCGGCTGATCCGTGACGGCCGCGTCGCTGTCGGCGGGGAGATCGTCGACCGGACGGCCGCCCTCGTCGACCCCGCGCGCGAGGTGCGCGTGGACGGCGTGCCGCTGCCTGCCGAGGTCGAACTCGAGTACGTCGCCTACCACAAGCCGGTCGGGCTGATCGTCACGCGCCGCGATCCCGCGGGCCGCGACACGGTTGTGGACGCGCTTCCCGAGGAGATTCGCGGGCTGCATCCGGTGGGGCGTCTCGACCGTGACACCTCCGGCCTCCTGCTCCTCACCAACGACGGCGACTTCACGCTCAAGATGACCCATCCGTCTCATGCGGTGCCGAAGGTGTACGTGGCGCGCGTGGACGGGCGCCTGTCCGCGGAGGCGCTTCAGGCGTTGCGCTCGGGAGTGACGCTGAAAGACGGTCCGACCCGCCCCGCCGAGGCGCGCGTGCTCGGCGAGGACACGAGGGGCATGGTGGTCGAACTCACCCTTCGAGAGGGCCGGAAGCGCCAGGTGCGAAGAATGCTCCGTCATGTGGGCGCCCCCGTGATCGAACTCGAGCGCGTCGCTGTGGGGCCGGTCGCGCTCGGGGACCTCGAGCCCGGCGCATGGCGCCCACTTACGCCCCGCGAGGTGACGCGGTTGAAGGAGGCGGCGGCGCCGGCGCAGGGCGGGGTAGTACAGCCCTAGAGAGAGCGGGTGAAAGGCATGCTCGAGACCGAATGCCCTCGCGGAGGCGCGTGCAAGCGAGTGGAGTCGACCCGACTGATGTGCGAGGTGGTCGACGGACTGCTGCCGCAGTACCGCACCGACGGAGCGGACAGCCCGGACAACACGACCGGCGCCGTGCCCTCGACCACGCGCGTCACCGAGGGCCTCCACGCGTTGCAGGACGCCCTGTTCCCCGGGCGCATGCAGACCGAACTCAAGCAGGACGTGATCCTCGAGTCCTTTGTGATGGAGCGCCTGGCGAGGGCGCACAGCCTGCTGCGAAGCGAAATCGCCCTCGCGATTCCTTACCGCTGGAACGGTCACTTCGCCCAAGTCTCGGGTTCGGCCCCCGCCGAAGAGGAGCCCGGCGCCGCGACCGAGGCGGTGCTCGAGGGGCTCTACCTCCGTCTTCCCGCGATTCGCGCGCTGCTCGTGAAAGACGTGGAAGCCGCCTACGCGGGGGATCCGGCGGCGACGACCTTCGCCGAAGTGATGCTCGCATACCCGGCCGTGAAAGCGATGACGACCCACCGCATCGCGCACGAACTCTACCTCATGAACGTCCCGCTCGTGCCCCGCATCATGAGCGAACACGCCCACATGCACACGGGAATCGACATCCATCCCGGCGCGCGCATCGGGGAGCGGTTCTTCATCGACCACGGAACCGGCGTCGTGATCGGCGAGACCTGCGAGATCGGGAACAACGTCAAGGTCTACCAGGGCGTCACGCTCGGCGCGAAGAGCTTCCCGACCGACGCCGACGGCAACCCGATCAAGGGCATCAAACGCCATCCGACGATCGAGGACGGAGTCGTGATCTACGCCGGCGCCACGATCCTCGGAGGCGACACCGTCATCGGCGCGGGATCGGTCATCGGCGGAAACGTCTGGCTCGCGGAATCGGTCCCCCCCGGCAGCACGGTGCTCCTCGGCAAAGTGGACATCGAGATCCGCAACCGCAAGTAGATAGTATGGGATGACCAGCCCCCGAGGTCGTATCTTGCGCGGGTTGCATAC
>CAZCER010000182.1:0-8658 GCA_964497385.1 uncultured Armatimonadia bacterium
GAATCGTATGTGTCGTCGCTCCGGCGTAGCTCAATCGGCAGAGCGGATGGCTGTTAACCATTAGGTTACTGGTTCGAGTCCAGTCGCCGGAGCCAAACACAGTTCAAGCGGGGCCGAGAGCCCCCATTGACGACTCAAGCGGTTGGCCGGTCCCGGTCAGCCGCTTTCGCGTGTACGATGTCGGGGCGCGCAGAGCCCGGCGACTCGGCTCTGCCCTCCCCCGCGCCCTCGCTCCCGTTGCCGTGCGGCGCGGGCTCTGGGGCTACTCGTCAGCGAGGATCCAGGCATCGTCGCCGGGCCCGACGATGTGGAGGCGGCCTTGGGCGTCGAGGGCCGGCCAGCGGACGCCGTCGCCGGACCAGCCGCCCTGCTCCGCGAGCGACGCGACCCAGAGGACTACGCCGTCCGGACGAATCGCGTGCACGGTCCGCGCCGCGAGCGCGTAGACGACTCCGTCGATGTCTACGGCGAGCGGAAAAGCCGCTCCGCTCCTGGCGTCGAGGTCGGCGGTCCAGCGCACCCCTCCGTCGGGAGCAATAGCGGTGACCGCTCCGCGGGACGCGATGTAGCAGGTCCCGTCAGGGCCGAGCGCTGCAGGACCGTCGAGTTCCTGGCCCTTCCCGCCAAGCTCTCCCTCCGGAAGAAGGACGCCGTCAGGGGAGAAGCGATGGAAGAGGTAACCGCTCGTGACGGCGAGGCCGCCATCGGGCGCCACGGCTATCCACTCAGGCAGCGAGCAGCTATTGAGGACCGCCTCCCAGAGGACGTCGCCTTGGGGGCTGACGGCGAAGAGGCGACCGCGCTCGGCTTGAGGCGCTTCGACGCTCGGAGGCAGCATCCCGCCGAAGTAGAGGGCGCCGTCGGGACCGAGCGACGGTCCCCATTTCGAGACCATGTTGAGGCCGAAGTCGGCGATCTCCGTGACGCCCTGTTCGGCGCTGATCCGAACCAGGGTCTGGACGCCCTCCCCGTGCACATGGGTGAGCCTGTAGAGATCGCCGTTCGGAGCCATGACGGAGGCGCTTTGGGAGCGCTCATGAGGGTGCACTCGGAGGATCGCTCCGGAGGGATCGACAAGCGCGCACGCGCCCTCTCCGGCAAGCCAGAGCCTGCCGTCGGGGCGGAGGTGCGGCCACCACGTCCCGTGGGAGCCCAAGGTGACCGCCCAAGCCGGTTCGTCGGGGGGGAGGCCGAAGAGGCCGGCGTCGTTCGGGAAGAGCGCGCCGAAGACGGCTCCATCAGCCCGCAGCACAGGCCCACCGCCAATCCTGAGACTAGCCGTCATGGAACCCTTGAGCCCTGATTGGCTCAGCGATGTTGCGGAGACAAGAGCAGGGTTGCGCGGCCCGCGGACCGGGCTGAGACCGGTCCGGCCGGGGTCGCGGCCCATCTGCGGCCACGGATCCTCGAGTTCGGTCGGTGAGACGGTGGATGCGGGCGGGGCGGTCTCCGGCTCGGGCCCGCCGAGGCAGGCGTACGCTCCGTCCGAAGAGAGGAGAACGACCGCGCCGTCGTCCCGCACGCGGACGAAGCCGGGCGCGACCGGCTGCTCCTGGGCGTCGCGGCGCGCCTTAAGCGCGAACGGGTGCGCCCAGAGAAGGTCGCCTTCGGTGTTGTAGGCGGCGGCGAGGCGAGCGCCGACCGCGTAGATCGAACCGTCGGGCCCGGTGGCCAGGGCGTCCGGACGGCGAGCCTCGAACGGGAACTCCGCCTCCCAGCGTGCTCCCCCGCCGACGTCGAGACCTACGAGCGAGTCCTCGCGCGCGGTGACAACGAGGATCTCGCCCGCGAGCACCGAGGCCGTGACCGCGCCTTCCAACGCGGTCACCGGAGTGAGATCTCCCGAGGGGTCGGCCACTCGGACGCCCTCGGCGTCTGTGACGCAGGCGCGACCGTCACGGGCTACGCTGACCCAGGCCTCGGCGCCGGAGAGGGCTGTTCTGGATCTCTCCTCCCCTCCCGCCAGGACGAGGAGAGAGAGTTGGCCGGCGGCGTCAACCAAGGCGTAGGCCGTTTCGGCGTCGGGGCTCAGCCAGATGCCGCGCACGGCCTCGCCGTCGGGGAGACCGAACGTCCAGAGGGCGTCGCTCTCGGCTGCGCACTTGCGGTAGACAGGGGGCCCCCCACGCATGCCGCGGCCGTCCGCGATGAACCAGGGGATCAGGTCGGAGCGGATCAGGCGCGTGTCGCTCGGAGTGAAGGCGTCGGCGACCGGCCAGGCGGTGACGGTTCGTCCGCTCGCGACGGCGAGGACGTTGGCGGCGCGGGCGAGGTGCTGGCCGGTCTCGGCCAGGGGGCAGGGATAGAGGCAGAGCGCCTCGCGGTCGGGGCCGATGGCGTGCGCGTAGTTCCCGACCGTCATGTAGAACTCCCCGTCAGGCCCGGCGACCAGAGCGCCGCCGGCCGGATTCGTGACGGTGGCTTTGGCGTGGTACCTTAGCACGCCCTTGTCGGAGAGCACCGGCACGCTCCACTCCCACTCTCCGGCGTCCTCGAAAGCGCCGTCATCCTGGGACCTCTCTTTGACGGTGGAGATGTAGAGGGCGCCGTCCGGCCCGACGGTGAGGCCCCGGATAGGTCCGCCCCACCTCAGAACAAGGCGTGCTGCGGCGGGATCGAGGGATGCGCGAACGCGCGGCAGGCCGGCGCCGATCAGGCGGACCTCTCCGGGCTCCATGGAGGAGAGGGTCAGAACGTCGGAGATCGTCGCGGAGGACCGTGGTACCGGTGCGGCCGCCCACGCGGCGGCTTGCGCGGCCGTCGGGCGCGCCGCGGTGGAGGACCTCCCGCAGCCTACCGGGGCCAGGGGCGCAAGCATAGTCAGAAGAGCGGCGAGGACGCCAGTACTCACGGTCTTTCCTCGAAGGGCCATCCCAATCTCCCCTCGCGCCCTTGTGGGCGCCCAATCAGCCCATGGACCCGGAGCGAACGTCAGCCGAGCCCTCGGGAACACCGCTCGCGCCGACAGCGTCGAAGGAGTAGGCGCCGAGGCGTCCGGCGCGGTTGCGCCGAAAGGCGTGGAAGCGCCTGCTCCACAGGTATGGGACGTTCTGGCGGGAACGCGTGTTCCGGGTGTCGACGAATTGAGCGGGCTTCGGCGGGCCATGGCGCGAAGCCGGGGAGGTCGCTCATGCTGAGAGAGAGCGTTGGGATGGCGCTTGGGGTCGTGTTCCGGATCTGTTGTCTGGCGGTCTTGTGCCCTCTCGCAAGAGCGGACGGCGTGTTTCTGAGCCCTCCGGGAGTGGGAGACACGGCTTCCTCAGCGGCGCAGAAGGCGATCCTGATCCAAGAGGGCGCCGACGAGGTGCTGCTTCTCCGCACGACGTACGCGGGTCCGACATCGGAGTTCGCATGGATCGTGCCGGTCCCCGTGATCCCGACCGAGGTCTTCGAGGCGGAGGAGGCGTTCCTCGACGAAGTCTTCCGCCATACGGACCCGAGGGTGGTCGTCCACATCGCGGACATGTGGGCGCAACAGCCGCGATCGCGCTACGGCGACATGAGAGGGGTCGCGGCGGGCGAAGACAACGCCCTGGGCGGGCCGGCGCGGACCGTCGCGGTGCACGAGCGGCGGGAGATGGGGGACTATGACGTCGCCGTGTTGTCGGCCACGGGTGAAGGGGCTCTTCTGGAATGGCTCAAAACGAACGGATTCGCCGTAGGCGACGCGGTACGAGGGGCGTTCGAGCCGTACATCGCGTCGGAGTGCTCCTTCGTGGCGGTTCGGTTCCTGACGGCGGCGGCGGACGCGGCGCCGGTGGTTCAAGAGGTGACGCCGATCGGGATTCGGTTCGCGGTGGGGGAGAGACTGTGGTTTCCGCTGACGATCTCCCGGGCAAGCGCCCCGGCGCTGACCTCGGTGCTGCTGTGTGTGATCGCCGACGGCCCGATGACGTGTGAGACCTTGCCGTGTGTGCGTCTTCCGGAGGAGAAGCGGACGCTCCCGCAGGGAAGGAGCTACGGATCGGTGCGGGAGGAGATGACGCGGGGAGCGGACGGACCGGCGCTGCTCTGCGAGTACTGCGGGGCGAGGCCGCTGTGGTTTCAAGACCTCTCCTATCGGGCGGACGCGTGGGGCGACTCCTCGCTCGACACGGGCATTCCCGAGAAGACGGCGACGCGGTTCTATGGTCTGCTCGCCCCGGAGGAGATGGAGGACCTGTGGTTCGCGCCGGATGCGCCGGAGGCAGGCGACTACCAGGTGGTCATTGAGTGCAGCGGGACGCCGAACTACGACGAGTCCTCGGCGGTTGCGCCTGAACGTCTCCAGCCCCGTGGGGGGACGGGAGCCGCCATTCCGGTTCGACCGATCGTGACGGACGCCGGGCGTCAGAGCGCTCCGCGGGCCCCATGGGCGCTGCTCGGAGCCGTGGGCCTTGGCGCGGGGGTCGGCGGCGCGCTTGTGTGGACGCGCCGGCGCAAGGCGCGCGTGCTGCTTCCGCTTCTGGCGCTGCCTCTGGCGTGCCTGCTTGCGCGCGACGCGGGGGCGGGGCTCGTCGATGAGGGGCGCGCGTCGGTTCTGCGTGTGGTCGAAGCGGCGATTCAGGACTTCGAGCGCGACTGCGGGTGCTACCCGGCCAAGCTCGAGGATCTGACCACCTCGGCCGCCCCGTCGGAGGGGCTGGATGTAAGCGGCAACGCGACGCCGCTGAGCGGGGAGTGGCGCGGTCCGTACCTGACCGAACTCCCGAGCGACCCTTTCGGAGTGGGCCTCTTGTACGACGTGCGAGGGATGGGGCTGGTGGACTACGCGGGGATGGAGATGAAAGTGAGCGGGGAGGCGCTGGAGGATCCGATAGAGGCGGCCCCTATCGGCGCCGGATGGGCGTCCGTCACGCCGTCGGGGATCAACTACTGGATCGACTATCCGTTCGAGCACCAGGCCGTGGACAGCGGGAAGGTCGCGGAATGGCTCGCGACCCGTGACCCGGACGGGCTCGCGGCGATGACGCCCCTGCAGGGGCGGCCGGTCAGCGGCTGGCCTTCGTACAAGATCGGGGGCACGCTGGTTGCGGACGCCGGGTCCCTCGAGTACGTCTCCTGCGGCGCTTACATCACCGTAGACCCCGAGAGTGGGTGTTGCCTCACAGCCCGAACGATCGCGCAGCCGTCTGAGGGGGAGCCGATGTCGGGGGTGTTCCGCGTGGCGCTCGGCGAAGGCCCCGTGCGTTATGGCCGCAGGCCCGTTCCCGCGCCGGCCGGGTATCTCGAAGCGGCGCCCGGCGGCGGCGCGGTGGCGCTGGTGAGCCCTTCGCGGGAGTCGCTGATGCAATCCATATGGATCGTGCGCGAGAACGACGCGCCGCGCTTCCTCGCGGAGCTGACGGTGCTTCGGCTTGCGTGGAGCCCGGACGGAGACGCGGTCTATGTTCTGGGATGGCTCGGGGCGGACGCGGAGCGGTCGGCCGCGCTGACTCGAGTGCCTTCGAAGTACGATCGCCCGAGCGAGGAGCCGGGGAAGCCGACGTGCGATCTGTTTCGAATCCGCTTGGCCGACCCTGTGCCCACCGTTCTCGCCGCGGGGGCGTCACCCGATGTGTTGGCGGTGGGCGAGCTGGGGGCGCTGGTGACGGAGGGGGGAGAGGCGCGTCTTTACGGGCGCGAGGGGATGGAGCCTAAGCGGATCGCTCTGAAGGACGGGATGGAGTTGGTTGCCGCGCGGTTCACGCCGGAGGGACTTCTGTACGCGGCCGTCGTTGGCGAGGGTGTTGGCGCAGTGGGTTCGGGGCCGTGGTATGGGGAGATGCGCCTCGCGAAGGAGCTTCCGAGCGCGGACGATCGGCTGGTCGCGACGCTGCGGTGGACGCCGGGGTCCCAACTCGCGCTTCTCGGTTGTGTGAACGACGGTGTTGTGGTGTGTCTTCGGGAGTTGGAGGACGGCCACAAGGAGAAGTCGTTGATGAAGTGGGTCGGGTTCGACGGGTCGGGAGCGACGCTGCAGCTCGTTCCGACCGCGCAGAGCACGATGGGTTTCCACGATAAGGGGCCCGAGCCGCTTGCGGCCCTGCCGGGAGCGAGCGTGCCATAGGTTGGATGGCGCCCGTGAACACCGAAAAGGAGGGCAGCGCGTCCACGCTTTGGGGCCGCGGGGATCCAGCGCGCCAGGAGATTCCCCGGTCACCTCTCTGAGTTCCCTCGGACGTGGAAGGAATCCCACGGGAGCGCCAACGCGCGCGGCAGCGCCGGAGGTGTTCCGATGCGCGGTGTCCTGCCACGGATCGGGAGCGCCGTCGAGGCGTTCCAGTTGAGCGCATGCCTGGCATGCGAGGGGGCAAGCGAAGAGGGGAGCCAAGCGATGAGACGCGCGTGCGGGTGCTGTTGCGTTATTGCCATCTTGCTTGCATTCGGTGCGGGGTCCGCCCAGTCTCACGGTGTTTCAGCCATGGTGGCGATGGTCGGGGCGGACGGGCCCATAGCGGACGCGGGGGACGATCAGACGCTCGAACAGGCGTCGTACGAAGGCGCCGAGGCAACGCTGGACGGAAGCGGGTCGAGCGGGGGCGGCGACGGTGAAGCGCCGGCAACCCGGGTGCTCGACTTCGAGGACCTCGACCCGGGCCACTCGGGCACCGGCCCCATTCCCTCGCCCTACCAGGAGCTGAACTGGAGCGGCAGCAGCTACTGGGTCACTCAGGACTACAATCCGACAAGCGGGTACGGCCGCACGACAGAGGGGCGCGTTGCGGCCTACACGGCCTACATCGACCCGATTGCGATCACCGGTGAGGTCTTCGACTTCCTCTCAGCCAAGGTGGGGTCCGCGTGGCGCGCGTCGGACATGGTGGTCTTCGAGGGCTACCGGGAGGGTGAACTCGTCCATTCGCGGACCGTGGAGGCCAACAACACGGGCGGCGCCTACTTCACGTTCGGCTTCACGGAGATCGACGAGCTTCGCATCCTCCCCGGAGCCTCGCAAGCCGTGTTCGACAACATGACCTTCGGCGAACCGGGCGCCGGGAGCGGGCGGATCGTGGCTTGGGACTGGTACGAGGGCGAGACGCCGCTCGGATCGGGTGAGACGATCACGGCGCCGCTGAACCTCGGCGAGCATCGAATCACGCTCGTCGTGACCGACGAAGCCGGGAACACGGCCGCCGACGAGTGCGTCGTCACGGTCGTGGACACCACGGCGCCAACGTTGACGGTTGAGGGCGCGCCCGAGTACGAGCAGAACATGCTGGACGGCGCGTTCGTCAGCCACTACGACGTCGAGGCGGCCGCGACGGACGCCTGCGACGCGGCCGTGGCGATCACGTTCGACCCGCCGGAAGGCGCCACCCTGCCGCTCGGTGAGAACGTGGTCACCGTCACCGCCGAGGACGCGAGCGGCAACCGGACGACCGCGGTGTTTGGGGTGAGCGTGGTCGACACGACGGCCCCGGAGATCAGCGCTCCGCGCAAGGTGAAGGCGGAGCAGGAGTCCTTGGCGGGGACGACGGTGACGCTGGGTTGGCCCGACGTGACCGACCTCTGTGACGCGGACGTCGACGTCTCAAACGACGCGCCGGACGTCTTCCCGCTCGGGAAGACGACCGTGACGTGGACAGCGACGGACGACTCGGGCAACACCGCGAGCTGCACGCAACTCGTGATCGTGGTCGATACGAGGCGGCCGCGCATCGAATCGCTGAGCGCGTCGCCCAGCGTGCTGCGCCCGGCGAACGGGAGGATGGTCGACGTCACGGTGAAGGTGCGCGCCAAGGACGCCTGCGACGCGGCCCCGGTCTCGCGCATCGTGGGAGTGCTCAGCAGCGAGTGGCCGTTTGGTCGCGGGAGGCGTGACTGGGTCGTGACAGGGGCGCTCTCGCTGCAACTGCGGGCTGAGTGCAACGGCTGGGCGAAGGAACGCATCTACTGGATCGTTGTGGAGTGCGTTGACGCTTCGGGGAACGCCACCTGGGGGATCACGTGGGCGTCGGTCCCGAAGAACCGCGGCGGCGGGCGCGGCAGGTGATGCTCGGTGCGGCCGAGGGCGCGGGCGCGTGGGCGCGCCCGTGCCCACGGCCGGTCAGGTAATCGGCGTGGTCGGGCCGAAGGTCGCCCGAGGCGACCATGGCCGCGTGCGGGGGCGCTTGGGCGCCCCCGAGCCCTCGGCCGGTCAGTTACTCGGCTTGGACGGGCCGAAGGTCGCCCGAGGCGACCATGGCCTCGAGCGGGTTGTCGTCGATCTCAAGGGGGAAGTCCACGCGGCCGCGGCGTCGGCTCGATTCGTAGGCGCCGAAGATGAGTTCGGTCGCGACGAGGGCGTTTCGGGAGTCGAGCTGGCAAGTGCGCCCTTCGCGGAGACACGCGATGACATCGGCGATGGCGCGCTCGTTGAAGCCCGGGCCGTGGATGCTCTCTCCATCGGTGTCCGGCCAGCGCCAACCGGTTTCACCGGCTCGCTTCCAGCGGACGGCGTCGGCGGGTCCATGGCCGACGCCGACGTCGATCACGCCGGCCTCGCCGACGATGCGGTTGATCACGCCGACCGGATGGCCGCCGCCGGGCGCGCCGGACAGGACGAGCCCGAAGACGCCGTTCTCGTACTCAAAGTAGCCGGTGACCTCGTCTTCCACCTCGATGTTGTGATACTTGCCAATGTGGGCAAAGCCCGCCACCCGCTTGGGCATGCCCACGAACCATTGGAACAGGTCCAGGTTGTGGGGGCATTGATTG